>CALGXF010000044.1 GCA_937935995.1 uncultured Alphaproteobacteria bacterium | reverse complement strand
CCCCCAACATCTGTCAAGCAAATTCTTTTGGCTATGTTGCTTCCTTTTTCTTTTCTGTCCATATTCTTGTTATGGCGTGCTTTAAGGGGGCGGTTTATCCGCAAAATCATTTTCTTTTCGATTTCGTGCGCCTGACGGAAATGAATAAAACGCATTTTTCACTTGCACTTTTTATGATTTTCCATCTAATATGGCGAAAAGGAAATGGCAACATTTCTAAAAGGGGAAATAAAATGAAAACTTTATTATTAACCGTATGTTCAATTGTACTTATCAGTTCCAGCGCTTACGCTTTGTCCAGCAAAGATTTTATGCGTGATGCAGATTATGTCCACAAAACGTTGGGAGATGCTTTGCGGGATGCCAAAGGCGTTTCTGCTGAAATTGAAAACGGCACATACACCTATGAAGTCGACTTCATCAGCGCCGAAAGCTGCATGGCGACCGAACGGGATCTGCGCCAAGAAAAACTGGCGAACAATGTCGTCATCGAATATGACTGCATGGATAATACGCCGTCTATTGAACTCAAAAGACCACAATAAGAGGATAGAATGTCTAAATTTAACACACTTGATGATTTAAAAGATGTCAAAGACAAAGTCGTTTTTGTGCGCGCGGACTTGAACGTCCCGGCCAAAGAAGGCAAAGTTACTGACACAACCCGGATTGACCGGTTTGTTCCAACGATGAATGAATTGGCGAATAAAGGCGCAAAAGTTGTTGTAGCGTCTCACTTCGGGCGGCCGGACGGCGAAAAGAAACCGGAATTTTCTTTGGCTTTCATTGCGCCGGAACTGGAAAAAGCATCAGGTAAAAAAGTCACGTTTATTGATGACTGCATGGGTGAAAAAGTCCAATCCGCCATCGCCGGCATGAACGACGGCGACATCATTTTATTGGAAAACCTGCGGTTTTACCCGGGCGAAGAAAAAAATGATGAAGATTTCAGCAAAGCATTGGCCGAAAATGTCGATATCTATGTTGATGACGCTTTTTCAACCGCTCACCGGGCGCATGCTTCGACTGCCGGCATGGCAGCTTTTGTTCCGGTTAAAGCGGCTGGCCGTCTGATGCAAGAAGAATTAGACGCTTTGGACAAAGCTTTAGAAAATCCGGAACACCCGGTTGCCGCAATTGTCGGCGGTTCCAAAATTTCCACAAAATTGGATTTACTGGGCAACTTGGTCAAAAAAGTCGATTATTTGTTAATCGGCGGCGCAATGGCCAACACGTTCTTGGCGGCCAAAGGCTACAAAATGGGCGATAAAGCCATGGTGGAAACAGGTATGCTGGATACGGCCAAACACATTTTGGACAATGCCGGTTCCTGTCAAATCATTTTGCCGGTGGATTTGATGTGGGTTGATGAATTTGCAGAAGGTCAACCTGCACGTTACGCGGACGTTGATGCGTTACCGGAAAATAAAATTTATCCGGATATCGGACCCAAATCCACACAAGAATTCATTGACGTGATTAAAAAGTGCAAGACATTGATTTGGAACGGTCCGGTCGGAGCGTTTGAAATCAAACCGTTTGACACGGCTACCAATGCCATTGCCGAAGCTGTTGCCGAACTGACTAAAGAAGGCAAGTTGACTTCTGTTGCCGGCGGCGGCGATACGGTTTCTTCCTTGAAAAAAGCAGGCGTTAAAGCTGATCTGACATATGTGTCGGCAGCCGGCGGCGCTTTCTTGGAATGGACGGAAGGCAAACAGTTGCCGGGCGTCAAGGTCTTGGAAAAATAGACATTTTCAACAAGAATATCCTGCCCCCTTCACAGAGGGCAGGATTTTTTTATAAAAAATCTATCTCGGGTGGCAACCGCAATACGTTTGAGCGTATAAATCCAATTCTTTGACAAGCTGTTGGCGGACAGTTTCCAACCCGTTTTTGCGCCAATTAATCGGCAGATAAGGAATCCCGGCCTTTTCGGATGCCTTTTGTCCGGCTCGATTGACCTGATCAAAATCTTTGTATCTGGAAACGCCTAAAACCGATGTAACGGCGTCAAAACCATGTTCTTTCGCATATTGACACGCTCGCACCAGCCGGATATAAAAGCATACGTCACATCTTGCACCGCGCTCGGGTTCATTTTCCAATCCTTGAACCGCATCGCACCACCGCTCCGGATCATATTCCAATTCAATAAACGGGACGTCATACCGATTGCAAACCCGTTTATTTTCTTCCTTTCGCTTTTCGTATTCTTCAGCCGGGCGAATATTCGGGTTATAAAACAAAACGGCAAAAGAACGCCCGGATTGAGCCAAATGTTGAATGACCGCGCAAGAACACGGCGCACAGCAAGAAACCAAAAGCAGCCTGTCTTCAGACATTATTCACCCCGTTCTCGCCCTTGATTAAACAACCAAATGCGAATATTCCGATTTTCCATTTGCAGTTTCGGCAGCGAAATCGTATTGCGTCTTTCTCCGATGCAGAAAATATCCAGTTCATTCGCCAACGCCGTTTTTTCTTCCAATTTTAAATACGGATTATACAAAACCACCGTATCGACCAATGCCATTAAGTGCAACATGCGATCAGATATCTCTTTAGAACTTAAGGTTTCTTTTTTCGGGTCAAAATGGCGATCAACGACTTTTAACAGTTTTTGACAATTTTTCCGAATGGCAAAGCTTCTTTTATTCTCGCGTTCCAACAAAAGTTCTTCAAATTCGGATAATTTTTCTTCTTTTAAAAACGCCGGTAAATCGTCCACGACATTTGTAATACAGGCATGTGCATCTTCTTTAGCTTCCCGATAGATGGTTTCCGGCACAGCATCCAGTGTTTTCAGAAAATCCTGTTGCAACAGTTGCCGCCGGCCATCTAAATCTTTACCCCAATCTTTTTTCAACAGAAGATAGCAAACGCAAGAAAGGCGCCATATCTGTTCTTCATTCGAAATGGACGAAACGACGCCGTCTTCCGAACGTGGCGGAGATAACACATCTTCACACATTTGGAAACAATTTTCACGTGTCATCACATGTTGTTCCGCTGCCGTTTCATGATCGACCTGCATCTTTTTTAATTCCAAAGGCAACGCAAAACATTCCAATATATCTCCGCCCAACATCACATCAAACCGAGACAAACAATCATGCCGTTCCAAATCTTGAATCCGTTCACCCAATTCAATGCGTTCATCCATGTCTTCAAAAGAATAAAACACTTCGGGCAGATATCTGTCATATTTTGAATAGTCCGGATCCAACAGCTTTAATTCCAACGCATTGATAAAACCTAATTCCTGAAAAAGAATGACATCAACGCCATACATAAAAACATGATTAAAACACCGATTGTCTTGGGGGATTTTTTTAGCCATGTGCAGCTCCTTATTCTTTTTCATAATTATCATAAATCTGACGAATCATTTCTTCACTGGATAAACTGTTCCAATAAAGGACTTCCTCCGTGTGCCGTAAAATTTCAGGATAACGGTTAAATAAAGTTGTCCGTGTTTTTTCAGACAAACTCGGATTATAAAAAATCGCCCGCTCCGTCAATTTTGTCAGCAATAAAACTTTCGGCCGCATTTCCTGCGCCAACAAAGGGGCTGACAGCGTTTGAAAACTGTGGTCATACGCTTTGACAAGCGTGTCCACCAACGCCGCCTTTTGTGGCTCCATCTGCCGCGTCAAGCGCAACAAATCCGCGTAATCTTTGAAAAAATAAAACTCCGGCACTTTTTCCATCAAAGACTGAAAAGACAACCGCATTTTATAATAAAAACGGGCTGCATTTTCATTCAACGGCGCCGCTTTATCATTATGAGATACGCGAATCTTTTGAATAGAATCCGTGATGATGCCGGCACAGACGTCAATGTGTTCCTGAACATTCGTTGTATGGCTTAATCGTTCAAACAAATCCGCCGGCGGATCAATTGCTTTTAATTGAAGCGGATTGACTTGCATTTGTTTCAAACGCATCGGAAAAACCATTGCGTTCAAAAGGGCAAAATCCGTTTGAGGATCAAACAATTTTAATTGCTTGACGGAAGGACGAATCACGGGATTTTTCATTAATTGAACATGTTTGCATAATACTTTGAAAGCATCATCCGACAAATTCATAAAGCCGATTGACGCCTTTTCTACGCCCCACAAACGCGCCATATCTTGTAACAATTCCTGAAACTCGCCGGGACGAATAATTCTGAAATCCCGCAAGACGTGAATGTCAAATGTCTTTCCGTTAAAATATTTAAAAAAATTGATGTTATCGGTCATTCATCCAACAAGTCCTCATCCATTCCTCTTTGGGTGAATAATTTAAACCTATTTCCTCATTTTGTCAAGATTTTTCCACGCTCTATTAAAAATAAAAAAGCACTCACATCGGAGTGCTTTTCTATTACGCCAGTTCTCTTTGAAAAGAACGAACCGTTAAAACAGGCGGTTGAACGTATCGTTGCAACCCTGTGGTTTGCACAGTCGGACGTGCCGGATAGGGTTTTAACAGCCTGTCAGACAAATGTTGCAAACACGAAACACTCTTAAACTGATCATCGCGCGCAATATAGCCGATTTGTGTAAATCGGTTAAAAATCTTTTGTGATTGAAAGACAAGCTTTCTAAAATTATTCACATATGATTCTTTTTGTTCTTCCGTCGAAGATCTCACAACCGCCAAAGCCGTCTCGTCTTCAGCAACTTCAATCATATAATCGATTAATCCTTTGACATATTGACCTTGAATAGCGGCTTTCTTGGTCGCATTTAAGGCCACATCCGTTGCCCACATCATATGTGCCACTTGGACACCCGTGAAATTTGTGTATTGACTGTAATCAACCGGAACACCTTTTTCCACACAGGACATTTCATAGGTTCCGACACTGACGTCCTTTCCTTCTCTTGAAATATCCGGCCGAATCCGAGCCGTAATGGCACGGCTGATGCCTTGATTGACAAAAGCCTTCCAGTTGCCCAATTTATCTGCATCCCGGATAACAAAAGAAATAAGTGTACATGCTTTTTTCTGTTCCGGCGTCAACCCCGTAAAAAGAGGATCTTTTTCTTGTTCAGTCAACATCTTATCATTCGTCGGATATCCGTGATTCAAAATAGCAACGGCCGTCATCGGATCATCCATATATCGAGGCAACATTTCACGGCTTTGAACAACATGATTTAACCGCGTGGGATTTCCTTTCTCATCAAATTCCGCCACACGCCCCAAATCATGAAGCAATAATGAATTAACGAGACAATCCTGATATTTTTGGATTAATGTGAAAGCTTCCTTATTTGTCGCCTTTCCCCATCTTTGTTCAACAAAGGCCGGTTCATCCGGATGATTCTGAGCCTGTTTCTCTAAATTTTTCAGAATATTCATCCCTTCAAAATAAACATACATGGAATGTTGCGCTTTCATTTGGAAAAAGCGCATAACATCTTCATACTTCTTTTTTTCTTCAGGAACATGCGAAAAAGCCGCTGCTTCACGCATTTTTTGAATATGGCCGTTGTATTCGGCACGCAACGCATTCATCGCTTGTTGATATTTTTCTAACATAATACTTTCTCCCGTTAATTAAGCATATTTGATATATTACCCCCCCCCCCCACCTATTTGTCAAGTTTTTTTAATAAAAATCTCTTTCTTATGGACGGTCGGCATCCTATATAAGCAAAGGGGAGAAAATCATGTTTCAAGTCATTCACTTTTCCGTTTTAGTGCTGACATTGGCTGCCTTTGCCATTGGAACCAGCGAATTTGTTATTATGGGGCTCTTGGTTGATATTGCCAAAGAACTCAATGTGTCCATTTCAAAAGCAGGCATTCTTGTTTCCGCCTATGCAATGGGCGTTGTCATCGGCGGGCCCGTTATGACGTTGCTGACATTAAAATTTCCCCGCAAACAAACTTTAATCGGTTTAATTTGCCTGTTTGTCATCGGCAACGTTTTATGTGCTTTATCGCCCAGTTATCCGTTTTTACTGGCTTCTCGCCTGTTGACGGCAACTTGTCATGGCACTTTTTTCGGAGTTGCGTCTGTCGTTGCCACACAATTAGTCGATTCCAAGCACAGAACATTAGCCGTCGCACTTGTTTTTCTGGGAACGACATTAGCAAACATGTTGGGTGTTCCCATTGGAACGGCCGAAGGTTTTGCACTCGGTTGGCGTTCAACTTTCTGGTCTATTGCGGCACTGGGCAGCATTGCCGTTATCGGCCTTTTTTTAGGTTTACCGAACAACTTGTCCCCCACGCAAGCCCGCGCCGGCCATGAATTTAAAGTGTTTCAAAAACCCGGCGTGTTTATTCCTTTATTGTTATCCGCTTTGGTAAACGGCGGATTGTTTGTTGTTTTTACCTATATGACACCGCTTTTAATGACTGTAACCCATGTCCCGCAGCATCATATAACACCGATTTTATTCATTTTAGGCATCGGATTACCGATTGGAACATTGTTAGGCGGAAAATTGGGAGACAAAGCTTTAATACCGTCTTTAGTGTTTCTCTTCCCGGTTTTACTGGTTTTATTGTTGGGTATTTACGTGTTTATTCCGAAAGAAATTCCCGGAGTCAGCATTTTGTTTTTATGGAACATGGTGACTTTTACCATTGCACCGATTTTACAGGTAATGGTCGTCAACAATGCAGCCGAAGCACCGAACTTGGCGTCGACGTTCAATCAAAGTGCTTTTAATCTCGGAAATGCCGTCGGCGCTTGGACGGGCAGCATTTTATTGGCACATCAGATGAATTATATCGATCTGCCGCTTGTTTCCATGCTTTTTATCGGACTCGGATGGATTTTGGTTTTGATTTATGCCAAATGGGGTCAAAAACCGGCTGAAACAGCTTTGCACACATCCACCCATTGAGCTGCCGGAACCAATTGATTTAATTGGCCGCAAGTTAATTCTATGGCGGAATTAGAACTGCCGCACGCCGGAAAAACCGTTTCAAAGCGTTTTAAGCTGATATCCAAATAAATTGAAACAGCGGCCTTAAAATCTCCGAACGGGCAAACGCCGCCGACAGCATGCCCTGTCATCATCAGAACATCATTCGCAGACAACATTTTTGCCTTAAACCCGAACGTTTTTTTAAATTTTGCATTATCGATTTTCATATCACCGGCCGTCACGATTAAAAGACAGCCTTCTTCTTTATAAAAAGACAAGGTCTTGGCGATACGTGCCGGTTGTGTTTGAAGCGCTTTGGCCGCCAGTTCAACGGTCGCACTGGATTCGGGAAATTCCATAATCTGCTCGGCCATTTGAAAAGATTTTAAATATGTTCTGACTTGTTCCAAACTCATTTTTGCTTTTCTCCGATATAAAGACCGTGCAAACTATATCCCAACAAATATTCATCAGTACAATGCGCCAAATGATACTGAACCCATTTTTGATATTGCGCCTCTGTCATCGATTCTATGACTTCTTTTACGCTATACCCTATCCCGTCCGTTCCGACATGAACTATTTTCTTTAAATGAGCCTGTGTCATTTCCCGTTCAACGGTTTGCGGATCCGTTCGATAAAAAAGACGACCGGAGGGGCCTCCCAAAGAAGACGTTCCTTTTTGAACAATATCCATTAAAAAATCAAGACGATCGGCTCCTTTTTTCATCAGACCGGACAAAAGTTGCGCATGTTTATTGACATAAGCTCCCGCAAACAATCCGCCCGGTTTTAAAACACGTACACATTCTCGAACAGCCTGCGCCCTTTCTTTTTCATCCGCTAAATGGTACAAAGCCCCCATACACAAAACAACATCAAATCGATTATCCGGAAAAGAGCTTAAATCCTGTGCATCCGCCACACGTATATCCGTTAACAGAGGTTCTTTTTTCTGACGTTCTTTCATCTGATCAACCAAAGCCGGCACTAAATCACACGCTGTGACATCATGCCCTTCTGCCGCCAAAGCAAAGGCATACGCACCGGCACCCGCACAGCAATCTAAAATACAAGCTCCCGGTTGAATGAACCGCTTTAACACATCCATGGTTGTTAAAAATTCAATCCGATGCGCTTTGTCTTTTAAAAGGCGCCCGGTTTCATCATAGTCATTTGAATAAAATTGAATTAATTCCGTTTGCATATTTTTAATGTATCGCAATAACAGATGCCGATGCAACTGTTTTATGAAAGAGATTGATATTTTCCTTCAAAATACCCTGTTAAGTCCCTCATCCTCCCAGCACTGCCAATAAAAAAAGGCTGCCGGGATATATTGCGGCGCGCTCAGAAGAGTT
>CALGXF010000043.1 GCA_937935995.1 uncultured Alphaproteobacteria bacterium | reverse complement strand
TTCCGATCTCCCCCCCCCCAGAGTCAAGCATTTTTAACAAAAAAGAACAGATCGTTTCTTTCCCCTGATTTTACGGTTGAAAAAAGCCTTGATTTTTATGTCAAAAGTCCATATACTGCCCCTATCATGACAGATTTATTTAATGAAACAGTAAAAGATACGGGATACTCGGCCAAGGACATTGAAGTTCTGGAAGGGTTAGAACCTGTTCGTCGTCGTCCCGGTATGTACATCGGCGGTATTGATGAGCGGGCTTATCATCATTTGGCAGCCGAAATCATTGACAACTCTATGGATGAAGCCGTTGCCGGACATGCTTCTATCATTACCGTTTCCTTGATGGCAGACGGTAAAATTTCCGTTTCCGATAACGGGCGCGGCATTCCGGTGGATCCGCACCCTAAATATCCGGATAAATCGGCGTTGGAAGTCATCACAACCACCCTGCATTCCGGCGGTAAGTTCGGTGGCAAAGCTTATGCTGTTTCCGGCGGTTTGCACGGCGTCGGGTTGTCGGTCGTCAATGCGTTATCCAGTGAAATGACGGTGGAAGTCGCACGGGATAAAAAGTTGTATCGCCAAAGCTATTGCCGCGGGGTACCGTTGGCACCCGTTGAATGTGTCGGTGCTGTCAGCAATCGGCGCGGAACAACGGTTACATTTATGCCGGACACGGAAATTTTCGGTGAAGTTACGCGGTTTAAGCCGGCGACAATTTTTAAGGCCGTCAAAACCAAAGCATTCCTTTTCCGCGGTGTTGAACTCCGGTTTACCTGTGCGCCCGAATTAATTTCAGAAGGTGACACAACGCCGACGGAAGCTGTTTTAAAATACCCGAACGGGATTGAAGATTATTTATCCGTTCTGACCAAAGACACGCCTTTGATTACACCGCGACCTTTTTCAGGTCGGGCAGAACTGGCCGACCATATGGGACACATTGAATGGGCAATCACATGGCCGGAAGAAGGATATGATCCGTTTCTTTATTCATATTGCAACACCATTCCGACACCACAAGGCGGTACGCATGAAACGGGCTTACGCGCCGGGTTAACCAAAAGCCTGCGTAGTTATGCAGAAATGGTCGGTTCCCGCAAAGCGGCCGATATCACCGCCGACGATATTATCGGAACGGCCGGAATTATGTTGTCTTTGTTTATCAGAGACCCTCAATTTCAAGGGCAAACCAAAGAAAAATTGGCGACTCCCGAAGCGGCTCGATTGGTTGAAAACGCGATTAAAGACCCGTTTGACCATTGGTTATCGGGCGACACAAAAACGGCTAACTTGTTGCTGGACTATGTGATTGAACGCGTCGAAGAACGCAAACGGAAAAAGAAAGTTCAAGAAACAGTTCGGGCGTCGGCAACAAAACGGTTACGGTTACCGGGTAAGCTGGCGGATTGTTCTCATAAATCAACAACCGGCACCGAAATTTTCATCGTCGAAGGCGATTCGGCCGGCGGGTCGGCGAAACAGGCTCGTTCTCGTGAAACGCAGGCGATTTTGCCTATTCGCGGCAAAATTTTGAACGTCGCCAGCGCGTCTCGGGATAAAATTTTAAACAACCAGGAAATCAGCGATATTACCGAAGCGTTGGGATGCGGCACCAAATCCAAATATGACGAAAATGCGCTGCGGTATGAAAAAATCATTATCATGACCGATGCGGATGTGGACGGAGCTCATATTGCGTCTTTGCTGATGACATTGTTTTATCAGGAAATGCCGGATTTAATCAAAAACGGTCATGTGTACTTGGCTATGCCACCGTTATATCGGTTAAAACAAGGCGATAAATCCGTTTACGCATTTGATGACGAAGAAAAAGACAGACTTTTGGAAACGGTGTTTAAAAACGCCAAAAACGTCGATATCAGCCGGTTTAAAGGGCTGGGGGAAATGTTGCCGGCTCAATTAAAAGAAACAACGATGAATCCCAAAACGCGGACTTTGTTGCGCGTGGTTCTGCCGAACGCTAAAAATGAGCAGGAACAGGAAGAAGCGGCCTATACGGCTCAAATCGTTGAAGAACTGATGGGAACCAATCCCGAAATGCGTTTCAGATATATTCAAGAACACGCTAAATTTGTGGAAAATCTGGATATTTAAAAACAGGAAAGCCTCCCGCCGGGAGGCTTCTTTTATCGCTCCCGCTGTCTGTCCAACAAAACTTTTTGGTTATATTCCAACGCCAATCGCATACCGCGCAAAGCCACTTGCCGATATTTATGCATTTGCGCCAAAGCCTCTCGATCCGTCAGCCCTTCAATTTGTTCCGCAAACGTATACAAAGTCATTTTAGCCTCTTCCAGCGCCGCTTCCTGATTATAAAAAGCTTCCGTCGAGCGCGCCGGCAAACCGATTTTTTCGGCTAAATCCAAACAGGCCACATCCATTTTCAATGATTCAATTTCATTGACTTGCAGGTCTGAATGGTAATGATTGTGCATGATTCCTTGACTTAATTTTTCTTTTGTCGGCAGCTTTTCCAAAAAATAAGCCTGTATCCGACACATCGCAGCATGATAGCGCAATCGTTCCTGATCTCGTTGCGTACGCGGAAAAGTAACCTGATCCAGTTGCGGCACAAAATCCGACTTTTGCTCCGAACACCCTTTCCCCGCAGCAGCTCCCATGGCCAAAGCACAAAAAACGGATATAACTTGCGCCCAATTTCGTTTATTGTATTGATCTTTACGTCTTTTCATTTTCTCTATCTTCAAAAAAGGTCATTTATATAGCAATTCTGCGGCTTTCTGTCAATACACAGACGCCGAATCTCGACAAAAAAATATATGCCTAACCTAACCATCCGAAGCTTGACAACTGCGCGGCGATAGACTAAAAAAGAGAAAAGGAGATAAAACATGGCTCGTTCCATTACAATTACAGGCGCTTTAGGCAGCGGCAAATCAACAATTGCTAAATTATTGGCTCAAAAGCTGGGATATACACATTATTCTACCGGAGATGCACAACGCCAGATTGCGGCTCAATATAACATGACAACATTGGAACTGAATCAATTGGCGGACACGGATCCGTCTATTGACCAACAAATTGATTCGGTTTTTCATCAATTGGAAGAAACTGAACAGCTTTATGCCATTGATTCCAGAATGGCTTGGTTTTTCATGCCGAAATCTTTTAAAGTCAAATTAACGGTCGAACCCAAAGCGGCGGCTTTGCGGATTTTAAACGACACAACGCGCAGCGGGGAAAAGAAATACAAAACCATTGATGATGCGTTGGAAGCTACGCTCAATCGCCGAACCAGTGAAATCGAACGATTTAAACGGACTTACGGCGTTGACATAGAAGATCCCAATAACTACGACATCACCATTGATACGACTGACTTAACGCCGGAACAAGTGTGCGCTGTTATTTTAAAAGAATATAATAATCAATAAGTTACCGCAGTTGAGACAACACTTCTTTGACTTGGTTTAAATTTTTGCAATCAAAATCGATGCGAACTGATTTAAATTCCGTCAAATCCGGCGGCATATCCCGCACAAAAACGGAAACAGCCTCTAAATTTTGCGCCAATTGCATGTCAGACAAACCGTCTCCGATGACAACAAGCCGGTCATAGGTCAGTTTCTTTAAAATCGACATAGCCATTTCTTTGGACGGTTTTTCATAAGGCGTATCTTCTGACCCAACCATGGCCGTGAAATAAGAATCCCACCCTAAATCATAACATTCTTTTTTCAAAACATCGCCGCGTTTATTACTGTCAACCGTATTGATAAACCCTTGTTTTTGCGTCCATTGCAACAAAGCTTCTGCCCCTTTTATCGGTTTAACGTATCGGGCGTTTTTCAAATAGCAATTCCAATAAAAAGCCGAAGCTTCTTCCATGTCTAATCCAAACCGCTGAAACAAATACTTCCGCCCGGAATTACCGATAATCGATAACGTTTCTTCCGGCGTCACGGCCGGTTTGCCGTAATGAGCGCTTAAATCGTTCAAAGACCGGTAAATGACTTCATACGTATCCACCAACGTGTTATCCCAATCCCAGATTAAAACCGTTTTTTGTTCCATGTTTTCCCTTTCTTTTAATGTCTTTTTCTATTTTACATATCCCGATATAAAAAACAATCCCTTCTATCAAAAAGAAGTTGACGTTTCTATTTTTACGTGTATTTATAAAGATAAGGACACTTACATCACAAGGAAAGAGTCGCATGCAAAAAGAAACGTACATCCATTTAAAAGAGCTTTTTTCTTTTTTGACAGAGGCCCCTGAACCCGTTTTAATGCCGCCCGTTTGCCAAAAAGAAGTCATTCCGATTTTGGTGGAGAAAAAAGCCCCTATCCCTTTAAAAATTCATTTTTCCGCACATTCATCCTGTCCGAACAAATTAAATGAAGATTTATTGTTGATTTTAGGAGGCCCCGAAAATATTACCCAAATCAAAGAAATCCCGAATTCCCGCCGCATCCGCGTTACCATTAAGGATCCGGCTTTATTAAATGAAGAAGCCTTAGATCAGGCAGACATTCGTTTTTACATCCGCATCGGGCAACACATTATTCACATTGTGCCTTAAGCGATTTTCTTGCGAGCCACCGTTAAAACCGGTAATTTTTCCAAAACAGCCGCCGGCATGGGAATTCGAATCGCTTGCCCCAGATGCCCGGAAGAAATGGTTTCAAGCGGCGCATCGTTACGTGCATCGTAAAATTCAGTCATTGTCCAAGAAATCGGTTCAAACTGTTCAGGAGATAAAAATTCAATCACATCGCCCTTTTCGATTTTATGTTTGATTTCAAAAATCAAGCTGTCGTTTGTTTTAGACTGAACCAATCCGGCATAGCGCCAAGAACCGGAGCTGGCAGAAATATCATAATTGTGGCTTTCCGGCCCGGCATTTCCGTCTAAAAAGCCCAACGTATAGCCTCGGTTTTGCAAAGTAGCCAACTCCGCCACATACGCGTCCGGTGTCCATGTGTGCGGATTGTCAAAATAATCATCTATCGCTTTACGATACGCACGCGCAGCGATGGCAACATAGTATTCAGACTTATTGCGCCCTTCAATTTTAAACGAATCAAGCCCGACGTCCATGACTTCATTTAATCGCGGCATTAAACACAAATCCCGGGAATTCATGATATACGTGCCGTGGCTGTCTTCTTCCAATTCCATCAATTGTCCCGGACGTTGCTCTTCTTCCAGATAAACTTTGTATTTCCAGCGGCAAGAATGCGCACAATTTCCTTTATTCGCGCTCCGTCCCGTCATGAAATTCGATAACAGGCACCGCCCCGAATAACTGACACACATTGCTCCGTGTACAAATGCTTCCAATCGAATATCCGGACACATTTTGCGAATTTCCCGCATTTCCGCCAAAGGCACTTCCCGTCCCAAAACGCACAAAACCGCACCTTGATTTTGCCAATACTGAACCGTTAATGCGGAACAGACATTCGCCTGAGTCGAAATATGACGCGGCAAACCGGGACACATTTGTCCGATAAACGCAAACACACCCGGATCTGCCACAATAACGCCGTCGGGTTTTAACAAGTTTAACATTTGGACACATTCGGTCAAACGGGCAATATCGCTGTTGTGCGTAAACAAATTCATTGTCAAATAGACTTTCTTGCCCCGTTCGTGCGCATACAAAATGCCTTCTTTTAAATCCGCCATTGTAAAAGCACTTTTAGCACGCAATGAAACACTCGGCAAACCACAATACACCGCATCCGCTCCGTACATAAAAGCGGTTTTCAACCGATCCAGCGATCCTGCCGGCAGAAGTAATTCCGGTTTTTTCATTTTTTATCCTTTAATGTGCCTGAGTCCAATTTTGCCCTGTTCCGATTTCAACTTCAAGAGGAACAGACAATGTCACAACATTTTCCATCAGTTCTTTAATCAGCACGGATGCTTTTTCAACTTCCTCCAAAGGCGTTTCAAAAATCAATTCATCATGCACCTGTAAAATCATGGTGGTTTTCAATCCGGCCTTTTTTAAAGCTTCCGGCATTTTATTCATCGCCATTTTAATCATATCCGCAGCTCCGCCTTGAATCGGCGCATTAATTGCCGCTCGTGAAGCAAAACCGCGCGTTGCTCCGTTATCAAACCCGCTGATAAAACATTTGCGCCCAAACGGTGTTAAAATATATCCGTGTTCTTTGGCAAATTGAATGGTATCATCCATGTACCGGCCGATTTCCGGATACTGCGCCATGTACGAATCAATATACTTTTTCGCATCGGTTTTTGTAATGCCTAATTGACGCGCCAACCCGAACGGAGAAATGCCGTAAATAATGCCAAAGTTAATGGCTTTGGCGTTCCGCCGAATCATCGGATCCATATTTTCAATCGGTACACCGAAAACTTGGGAAGCCGTCGCCGCATGAATATCCAATCCTTTGGCAAAAGCGTCTTTTAACCCTTTAACATTCGCGACATCCGCAATCAACCGCAATTCAATTTGCGAATAATCGGCAGACAACAAAACACAGCCCGGATCTGCCACAAAAGCCGACCGAATCAACCGTCCGGCTTCGGTGCGAATGGGAATATTTTGCAAATTCGGATTATTTGAAGCCAACCGCCCCGTTGCCGTTACCGTTTGAGAAAAAGTCGTATGCACATGTCCCGATTTCGGATCAATCATTTTTGTCAATGCATCCGCATACGTCGTTTTTAATTTGCTGTATTGGCGATAATCCAACATTTTGGCCGGCAGTTCGATTCCTTGAGCCGCCAACGCTTCCAAAGCTTCCTGATCCGTCGACCAATACCCGGTTTTGGAATTCTTTTTACCGCCTTCCAATTTCATTTTTTCAAATAAAATCTCGCCAAACTGAATAGGCGAATTAATGTTGAAATATTCACCGGCCAAATCATAAATTTCTTTTTCCAGCTGATCCATTTTTTCGGCAAATTTCAAACTCAACTGCATCAATGTGTTCTTATCCACCAAAATGCCGCGGCGTTCCATTTCCGTTAAAACTGTAATCAGCGGGCGATCAATGTCCCGGTAAACCTTTTCAACATTTTCCTGTGCCAAACGCGGCGAAAACAGATGATACAATCGCATCGTGATGTCCGCATCCTCTGCCGAATACGGAACCGCTTTTTCCAACGGCACATGTTTAAACAAAATTGCATGTTTGCCTTTACCGCACACATCTTCGTAATGAACCGTCGTCATGTGCAGGTAAATCTGAGCCAACTCATCCATGCTCAATCCGTGTGATGTCCCGTCCAAATCATACGCCATCACAATCGTATCTTCCACCGGCTCCATTTTAAAATCGTCACCAAACTCGGTTTTAAAAACCTGTAAGTCAAACTTGATATTATGCCCGATTTTGGTAACCGTCGGATCCTGCAACACCGGCAATAAAATTTCCCGAACATCATCAAACGTTACTTGTTCAATGGTTTCCTCGACCGGTTTGGCATCAAAATTAAATAAATCCACTTTATCCAATGCGATGCTGTTAGGCGATTCATGACGCAACGGAATGTAACAGGCATGCCCTTCTTTTACACATAAAGAAATACCGGCCATTTGTGTTTCAAACGGATTAAGCGAGTCCGTTTCCGTATCGACGGCAACCAAACCGGCTTTTTTTATCATATCCGCCCATTTTTGAAGAGCCGCTCTGTCCTGAACAGCTTCATATCGAATTTCAATATGAGCCGGCGGCAAAGAAGCCGGTTGATGACTTTGACCGTCCATAAAACCGTTCAAACGGCCGAGCAAACTTTTAAATCCGTTTTCTTCCAAAAAAGCCCTGACATCCTGCGGCACCGGTTTTTGAGAGCAAAAATCATCAATCGGACGAGGCAACGGAGCATTTTCATTCAATGTCACCAATTTCTTGGAAATCAGAGCCATTTCTTTGCCGTTTTTAATTAAATCCCGACGACGCGCCTGTGGAATCTTGTCCGCATTTTCCAACAGATTTTCCAAAGACCCGAATTCTTGAATTAACTCGGCCGCCGTTTTAACCCCAATCCCTTTAATGCCCGGCACATTATCGGACGTATCACCCGCCAAAGCCTGCACGTCCACAACCTGAGCCGCCGAGACACCGAATTTAGCCTCAACATCTTCATTGCCCAGCATTTGTTTTTTCATCGGATCGTAAATCGACACATGCGGCCCCATCAGCTGCATCAAGTCCTTATCGGCCGACACAATGACGACATCCATTTCCAAATCCAACGCCGCTTTCGTGTAACTGGCAATTAAATCATCCGCTTCAAATCCTTCTTCTTCGACGCTGATGACATTAAATGCCTTTACGGCTTCCCGCATAATCGGAAACTGCGGTATTAATTCTTCCGGTGTTTCCCGTCGCGTTGCTTTGTATTCCGGATAAATATCATTTCTGAAATTATGGCGCTCTGCATCAAAAACAACCCCGATGCATTCGTATTGATTGTCTTTAAAAAACTGCATCAACATGGATGTAAATCCATAGACGGCATTAATCGGTGTTTGATCTTTGGGCCGCGTCATGGACGGAATAGCATAAAAAGCCCGATAAATATAACCGGAACCGTCAATCAAACAAATTTTTTGACCAGCTTTGCTCATCTTGCCTTAAAAACGCCCGAATATGCAACAGCGCAATGTTCCTCGCAATAAGACTTGCCGGGGACAGCTTCTCTTCCACAAAAATGAAAATCCGGATCTTTGGGATCCCCCTCGGGCCACCGACAGGAAGTCGGCTTTAAATCAACCAGCTTGACACCTTTATTTTTTCCTGATTTTGTTTTTTTCACAGGCTTTACAGGTTCTGCCGTTTCAAGAACAACCGGTTGTTCTTTTTTCACGGCCGGCTTGACTTCTTTTTTAATCACACGGGTCGCTTTTTCTTTTTTGGGCGCCTCTTCCCGTTTAATCGGTGACGGGCGACTTTCCAACCCCAAACGATGCGCTTTGCCGACGACGGCATTTTTGCTCATCCCGATAACGCGGCCGATTTCACCGGTCGTTAAGCCCTTTTTCCACAGTTTTTTTAATTCTTTAATTAATTCTGGCGTCCAACTCATTCGTTTTCTCCTTGCTCTTTCCATACGATATAGAAAAAATCCTAAAAGTCAAGCAAAAGCGGCGTCCCTAACATAAAATAACGCGGACGGAACAAATCATCCAAAGCCGGCATTTCATCCTTGACGGCATCCACATCCGCCGGAGTCGTTTCAAACATCTCGATGGTTGTCTTCCATGCTTGCCGAATCATCGGATCCAAATAATTCCCAACCAACAAATAAGCTTTTTTCTTTTGAAGAACATCCTGAACAACCGTCGGCGCTGTCTTGGCAACCCGGAAAGCCTTAATGACACGGTCGCATTTATCCGTAAATTCACTGCGGGTCATTTGAACTCGGTTCAGTTCATTTTCTACAAATACACTGTGACCCGTTTGATACATCCGATCGACCAAAGAAGCGCACGGATTTTCCATCGCATCGAAAACAGCCGTTCTCGGCAAAGCCAACGCAACATGAATCATTCGTTCTTTTCCGTCTTCGCCCGAACCGAAGCGTTTAAAAGAATCGATGACCGTCATCACTTTACCGACATCTTCTTTGCTCATATCTCCGACAGCCTCCGGACGCGGTTTAAGCGGGTAAATGCCCCGTTCTTCCAAAGTTCTGTATTTTGGGCTGTAAACCTTGAAAAAACTTTTATTATCCAAACTGACTTCCTGAGCCAAAACCTGTTTTTGCGGGACATCTTTGTTTTCGTAAAAAGACGGCCACATTTCGGGCATCAGATAAGGATACATAAACGGCGATAAATACAATAAATCCTCTTCGGTCAATTCCTGTACTTCGGGCGCCAGCCGAGTCGGAACCTTGCCTCGCCACTCAATTACGCCCGGCATGGTTCGTGTTTTGTACGAAATACTGCGCGTCTTATGAAGCGCCGGAAAAACATACTGACGATATTCAAACGGCAGCTCAAAAAATTGTTTCATCAGCTTTTGTTCATTTGCTTCCGGATCTTGCATCTGACGCACCAAAGTCGTCACATCGTTATCGGGAGCCGTTTGCAACAAGGCCGTTAAATCTGCAAACGGCACTCGGGCAGCGGCTCCCTGACAACACAAAATCAACAAAGCACCGAACAAAAACCGCATTGTTTATTGAGCTTTCGCTTTGGCCGGCGCAGCGGTTTCTTTTTGGATTTGAACCTTAAACGTCAAAACCGTTTGGCCTTCGGGCGGAATATCCACATTCCAATAAATCGTATTTGCATTTTCTTTCATGCTTTTTTGACTTTCAGATAAAATCCGCCAATTGTTCGGCAACCGTTGTTCAAAACGAACCTGAACCGGCGTTTTCATCGCATTGTTCAAGGCGACTTCAAACCCGGCTTCATACGCGTCTTTGCCGATAGACGTATAGCTGGTTTTCTTGCCGCTGGCCGTAATATCAAATGCTTGCCCCAACCGCAACGTTACTTTTTGTTGAACCGCCGTATGGTCAATGTTATCTTCCCCGACGAAAATCAACCGATTGTTTTGGTCTTTTTTGTAAACCCGAATGGTTCCTTTAGGCAACGGCAACCCCAATCCGTCTTCTTTTTTATTTTCAAACGTCAAAAATACGGACGGTTTTATATCTTTAAAATCCGTTGTATAGGCAACATTAATCGTATCAGTAAATTTGTATTGCTTTTGAACTTTGACATTATCACCGCTCAACAAAGCCACTTGTTTGGTTTGATTAGACAAAATATCCGTCGGCCGATCCAACGTGTACAAATAATAATCACCCAACTGTTCCGACCCCATCGCCGAATCCATTGTCGCATTTTCCGCCAACATCATCGCCGATGCTTTATACATAACGCGGGGCTGAGGCCGCGTAATATTCACAGACCCGGCCACCAATTGCAAGGTCGCGTTTTCATAACTGACCTGCGTATTATTCGTTAAAGTGACCAATCCGTTTAAATCCATTTTATCATCCGAATCATTTAATTCGGCGACATAATCGGCTTTCCAATTAATCCCGTTAGACAAATAAGACAATTCAACCGCTTCGGTCGCCGCTTGCTTGCTCATCAAATCCAAAATCAATGTCGGTTTAGACCACAAATTTTTCGGAATTTGATTAAATAAAATCCGCCCTGGATACTTGGTTTCAATCTTATTCCCGATTTTTAAGACCGGTTCTCCGTAATTAAAAGCCAAAATTTGCGCTTTTTGCGTTTCCGTTGCACCGGTTGCCGGATTTGTCCATTCAATGTCTACGGTCGATCCGACAGCTTTTTGCATCATGTTGTCATGCGTCAACAAATCAAAATTAAAGTTTTGTTCTTGAACGGTCACGCCGTTTCCCGAAACAAAAACGGATTCCGGAATCATTTGATCGGAAATATCCGAAAAAGCAATTTGGTTGTCACCTTGCTTCAACGGCACTTTCCGGACATCTTTAACCAACCCGATGCCCTGATTATAAATTGTTACCGTCAGCCGCTCTCTTGCCGCCGGTGATACGGTTGTGATTTCTTGAGCCGAAACGCCGAAAGCCGCTACGGAAATCATCAACCCTGCCATAAAATTACGAAACATGTTTTTCCCCCTTTTTTGATACATACAAAACGATTCCGTCAACATGATGAACCGTTACCATTTCCCCTGTTTTCAAAGCCTGATCCGATTTAACCGGCCAAACGGTATCTCCGATTTTAACCTGTCCCTGACCATCTTTTATCGCAGACACCAATGGGTAGCTTTTACCGATAAATTCTTTGGCACCTTGATTTAAAAACGGATATTTTTCTTTATCCGACCCGCCGAAAATTTTACCGTACACAAACCATCCCGAGAAAACGGATATAGTTGAAAAAACGGCAAAAAGCAAGAGTTGGAAAGAAACCGAAATTTCCGGGAAAAAAGCCGCAACGGCACCGGTTAACAAAGCCCCGATGCCAATCCACACAATAAAAACACCCGGAATAAACAATTCGGCCGTCATCATCAAAATGCCGGCGATGAACCATCCCCAAAATCCGGCAGAAATAAAAGAAAACCATGCTTCGTTCATGGGCTAACCCTTCTTCTTATTATTTTTTTCGGGAACACAGACAGCCGGCGTTTTTTGAAACACTTCTTTCGTTAATTCGGCAATACCGGTCAAACTGCCGACCAACCCGGACGTTTCCAACGGCAACATCAACAATTTTTGATTCGGCGATTGAACGATTTGTTGCAACGCGTCCACATACTTTTGTCCCAAGAAATAATTCAAAGCCTGAACACTGCCCCGTTCAATTGCTTCGGAAACCATTTGAGTCGCTTTGGCTTCGGCTTGCGCTTCGCGTTCTCGGGCTTCCGCATCCCGGAAAGCCGATTCTTTTCGGCCCTCTGCCGATAAAATCGCCGATTGCTTTTCCCCGTCTGCCTTTAAAATCGCTGCTTGTTTAAAGCCTTCGGCTTCCAAAATATTAGCCCGTTTTTCCCGTTCGGCTTTCATTTGGCGCGCCATCGCATCAATTAAATCCCGAGGCGGCGAAATATCCTTGATTTCAACACGTGTGATTTTTGTCCCCCACGGAATCGTCGCTTCATCCACAACCGTTAACAACCGTTGGTTAATGACATCCCGCTGGCTTAACAATTCATCAATTTCCATGCCGCCGATAACGGTTCGAATGTTTGTCATGACTAAATTCAACATCCCGGCATATAAATCATGAATTTGATAAGCTGCTTTAACCGATTCTTGAATTTGAAAGAAAACAACACCGTCTACGCGAACCATCGCATTATCTTTGGTAATGACTTCCTGTGACGGCACATCCAACACTTGTTCCATCCGGTTCACTTTGCTGCCGACCCGTTCGATAAACGGCACTAAAACATGAAATCCCGGACGCAACAACCGTGTAAAGCGTCCCAAGTTTTCAACCGTGTATTCGTATCCTTGCGGCACGATGACAATGGATTTAACCAAAACGATGATGACGCCGATAACTAAAACAAGCGCAAAACCCAAAAAACCGGACATATTCCCTCCTTCTGTTGATTAGAAACTTATTTATTAAAGACTGCTTTTTCAATAAAAGTCAAGGGAATTGCAGTTTCCTTTGCGCTTTTTAAAGCAACCGGAAACCGAACTTTCTTTGTCGAACTGCCGGCACAGCGGCGAACACAGTCCAAAGCTATCAAAACCGGTATGTTTTTTTCAAGCATATCCGGCTGCAATGAAGCTTGCTCTGTCAACAGCGCCGACAAATGCCGTTCCTTGTTTTCATACGTTTCACGAATAAACATCCGGTAAGGCCCTTTGGTCATAAACAGAGCATATCCGGCTAAAACAAAAGCACATAACAAAATGCCGATTAACACAAAAGTGGTAACGGAAATATCTAAAAAGCTGATTCCGACCCAACAAACGGCAGCCAAAATCCAACCGCCGCTGAGTTCCTGACCGGCCGATTTGGCATATTCCAGCGCATATTGACGGCGAATAAGCCGATTAAAGACGGCATCTTCCTGAAACAAATACGCATTCCAAACGGCGCTCGTCTGTTTTGAAGAAAACAATCGATTTAAAACATACTTTTGCGGCGCCGTTAAAGCAGCCTGTTTGTTTGTACGCGTTACCTGAAGCGTCCCATCCGGTTGCTCTTTTAATTCAACAACTCCTTTTTCGGCCAGAGACAACAAAATGCCGCCGGCAGACCGCGCATCCGTTCGATGATAAAGAACAAAGCGCATGACTTCGGGCGCATAAGATAATCGCCGAGCAACTTTAGCCATTGTTTTCTTGTACATCCGGGGCGTACCTTGAAACCACGCTTCAATCGCATAATAAGCAACAATCAGTAAACCGAGAAGTCCTGTCAGCCAAATCAAAAAAGTATCAAAGAAAAAGTCAACCAACCGGGTCGTCCACGGCAACACGATTTCGGGCGTTTTCTCCATCGTCAAATCGACTCGCACATCCGTCATCGGCGGCAACAGACGCGTGATTTTCATGGCAATATGACCGGCTTCATCTTCGCCGGTTTCCACCGTTTGTTCAACAGCCATGTTGTTTTCACCGAACAAAACCTTTTTACCGACAATTCGGGTCGATGCCGGAACACTGATTAAAATGCCCATGCGCTCTATCGGATACGGCAAAGACCGTCCCAGTAAGCCCAAGAAAAATAAATCCGCATTTTCTCCGGGAATGAGCGCCTGCGGTACCAAATAAGAAATCTGGAAAATATGCAACCCCGCCTCCAACGCCGTCAAATCCGGAAATGTCAGCATCACGCGATCATTTGTTTCATCCGGCGTTACGGTAAACGGTACCGGTTGGTAATTATGTTCGGCCTTTAAAAAAGTCCGCTCCACAGGCCAATAAACACCTTGCGGCGTTACGATTTTCGTTTCATAAACACGAGACAATGCCGGATGCGCACCGTCAGGCGTTGTAATCAACCGAATGTTTTCCGTTACCAATGCCTGGCCGTTGGACAACAGCTGAATTGTCACAAAAAAGTAAGGAATATGTTCAATGTAAGGAACCGAAAACGTTTCACCGAACGGCGTTTGCATTGTTAAAGTTTGTTGTTTTTGTTCCCAATCAACGGGCGGCGGGACAAAAGCATCTTGAGGGGCTTTTTGCGTCGGCGGTAAAACGGTTTCTCCGACCAAAAAGACCGGGCTGCCCTCTTCTATCGGGACAATCGTCTCTTCAGTCGATGACAACCGGTTTTCAAAAACAGATTCCGGCACAACATCCTGTGCTGTTGCCATGCTTGCCATCCAAAGACAGCCCCCTAAAACAATTTTAAAAAATCCCTTCATTCGGTTCTCCCCTTTTTTCACCATAGCGGAAACAGGCGCATTTGAAAAGACCTAAATTGCTTTTTCCGCCGCATGACAAACCGACGAGACCGGACATTCATGACATTTGGGATGTTTGGCTTTACAAATATAACGCCCCAATAAAACCAACCAGTGCTGGGCATCGGGTTTAAATTCATCCGGCACAACTTTCGCCAATTTCATTTCGACATCCAAAGGCGTTTTCCCCGGGGCTAATCCTAATCGATTCCCCAACCGAAACACATGTGTATCAACGGCAATCAACGGGCGGTGTTCCAACACATTTAAAAAGACGTTAGCCGTTTTTCGCCCGACTCCCGGCAAAGTTTGCAATTCATCCAAATCTCTTGGAAATTCCCCGTTATATTTATCCAACAAAACTTCTGTCATGCGGATGATATTGCGGCTTTTGTTATTAAAATAATTCAAGCTTTTCACATATTCCCGCAATCCGTCTTCGCCCAAAGCCAACATTTGTTCAGGCGTTTGCACTTTTTCAAACAAAGCTTCTGTTGCTTTATTCACGCCCTTATCCGTCGCCTGAGCCGACAAAATAATCGCCACCATCAAGGTATACGCATTTTTAAAGTTCAGCTCGCATTTAGGATTAGGATTTTGCGCGCGCAACAACTCGAAAAAAGTTTGAATTTCTTCTTTTGTCATCTTTTCCTCTTTTCTTATGAATCAATTATCTTTTCGCTTAACTCTTTTAAAATTTTATGTTATAATACAATCTTAAACGGGAAAGAAAAAGTAAAATTTGCGATGAAAAAATTGTTTTCGTCTTTTTTGTACGCTTTTTTATGCATCCTGACAGTTCTCGTCGGGTCGTTTTTGTTATCAATCGTTCTGGACGGACAAACCTTATCCATCGTTCTTAAAACAGCCATTTATACCATTTGCGGTATATCGCTGGGCTTAAGTTTGTGGTTAAAACAAGACAAATCTTTCTTTTTATTGTTGTTAACGATTTTGGCCTATACTTTAATCGAATACTATTTAAATCACCGCTTTGACAACAACTATTATACGCTTATCGCCTATCCGTTCATGTGTCTTTTGTTCCCGATAAACGTTTATTTGATGACGCGTGTGAAACAAGACGACCTTTTCTTGCACGCTTTTATCCGAAAAGTCGTCGTCATCTTCGGCCAGATTTTTTTACTCTACATCGTCACATATCTGCTTCCGTCCCTGTTTGGCGAAAGCATTTTTAAAAATTTCCAATACAATTTATCCAATCTTTTAAACCATGCATTCGTCGGTTCTCAAATGCTGTCAATGCCCCAAATGGGATTATTAAGCTTTATTGTTTGCTTTGCATTGTGTTTATGGACGTTTCGCAAGAAAAGCACTTTTTTGGACACAGCGTTTATCGGGGTTTTCACAACTTCATTCATTTCTTTTTACTTTATTTACGAACGCAACATTTCAACCATTTTCTTTTTAGCCGCCGTTACCTGTGTTTTATTCAGTTTGTTGCAAATTTCTCATCGAATGGCGTTCTTGGACGAATTGACTAATATTCCGGGACGGCGGGCTTTGACAAATGCTTTGCGTCAATATGAACGGCACCCTTATACGTTATCCATCATGGATATTGATTTTTTCAAACGACTTAACGATTCCTATGGCCATGAAGTCGGTGATCAGGGATTAAGAATGATTTCCGCCAGACTTTCTCAATATGCCAAATCCGGCCACATTTACCGATACGGCGGTGAAGAATTCGTTTTGTTGTTTCCGTATAAACATTTGGAAGAAGTCTTGGATGAAATTGAAGAAACACGCGCCCTTATTTCCAACTCTGATTTTTTCCTGCGGTCACGCACACGCTGTGACAATGAAACCGAAAATGAAAAATATCCTTATTTGGCGTCAATTAAAATCACGCTGTCCGCGGGCGTTGCCGAAAAGGTCGGCTCCGAAAGCTCTGATTTTGTTTTAAACATGGCAGATCAAGCGCTTTATAAAGCCAAAAAAACCGGCCGAAACAAAACGGTTTATTACAAAAACGATAAGTTTTACGAACTTTATTAAGAGACTTTGTTTTTCTTTTGCAAAAACAACGTCGCATCATCGGCCGACATCGGTACACCCAAGAAAAAGCCTTGAATGGAATCACATTCCAACCGTTTCAATAAATGCAGTTGTTTGGCATTTTCGACGCCTTCCGCCACAACTTCCAACCCCAAAATATGCCCCAAACTGATAATCGCTTTAACAATCGCAATGTTTTCTTTGGCCGTATCAATGTCTTTGACAAACGAACGGTCAATTTTCAGCTTATTTACCGGGAAACGGCGCAAATAATTCAACGAAGAATAACCGGTGCCGAAATCATCAATCGCAATTCGTACCCCGTTATCAGACAAATGCGTTAAAATTTGTTGAGTTTCACGCACATCTTTCATCAACAGAGATTCCGTTAATTCCAATTCAATCGATTTGGCTTTCATCCGGTATTTTTTCAAAATATTTTGAATATTCTGTGTTAAGTGCACATCTTCAAATTGAGCCGATGACACATTCACAGCCATCGTCATGTCACGATATCCCATTTTATTCCAAGCTTTTAATTGCTTGACAGCCTCTTCCAAAACGACCATAAACAACGGAACAATCAGCCCGGTGTCTTCAGCAGCGGAAATAAACAAATTCGGCGGAATAAGCCCTTTTTGAGGATGTTTCCATCTCACCAAAGCCTCCCATCCGTTGACACGGCCGGTTTTTAAATCCACCTGCGGCTGATAATTTAAAAAGAATTCGTTTTGAACCAACGCCTTACGCATATCCTGTTCCAGCTTTAACCGTTCTTCGATTTCGGTATTCAGCTGCTGTGAAAAGAAGAAATAAGAATTCGGGCCGGCTTTTTTAGCCTTGAACAAAGTCATATCCGCATAGTTAATTAACTTTTCCGAATCCGTCGTATCGTATGGGAACAGCGCAATACCGGCACATCCGCCCAAAACAATTTCATCTTTATCCATTTTAATGGGTTCTTGAATGCGGCGAATAATCTGATGCGCCAAATCACCGATTTCATCGGGTTGCTTGACATCACGCAAAATCACGGCAAACTCATCCCCGTCAATCCGGGCAATCCAATCTTTTGACGTGACACAAGACAAAATCCGATCCGCCATTAATTTTAAAATTTGATCCCCGGCCGCATGCCCCAACGTATCATTGACGCGGTTGAAATTAGAAATATCAACAAACAAAACAGCCACACATTCGTTCATTTTAGCCGCTTTTAATAAAATTTGTTTTAATTTCTCGTGAAAAAGCGACCGATTAGGCAAACCGGTTAACTGGTCATAATTAGACAAATGCATAATTTTGCCTTCAGCATCCTTACGCGCCGTCAAATCATCATACACAGCCACATAATGCGTTACACGACCTTCATAATCCAAAATCGGCGTAATCATTTGTTCAATCGTAAACAAAGACCCGTCTTTGTGACGATCAACCAATTCTCCGCGCCACGAACGACCGGCTTTAATATTGCTCCACATTTCTTTGTAAAATTCCGGCGGTTGCAATCCGGAGTACAAAAAGCTCGGATTGCGGCCGACAACTTCTTCAAAGCCGTAACCGGTCAATCGAGTAAACGCTTCGTTTGCCCAAATCATTTTTCCGTGCTGATCCGTAATAAAAACAGCATTCATCGCCGATGAAATCGCCGTGCTTAACAGCCTTAAAAACTTCTGATCTTCCGAAATCTGCAAAATCATGCCCAACCGAAGAGCAATGTTTTCAAACCGATTGAGAACAATATGATTCATGTGTTCTTTGGGTGCCAAAACCGTCAAAACGCCGACAACGGCTTTTTTGGACAAAAACGGAAAAGCAATCATTTTATAGGGGCGCCCCTGTTCATCTGCAACTTCATCCGACACGGTTTCCATACGTTCACACGCCAAAACAGCCGGATGAACCGCCTGATCCGAATGCGTAAACAATGTGCGCGGTGCCGCTAATTGAGACAACCCGCCCAAAGAAGACAAAACCAAAACACCTTTTTCATCTTTTTCGTATTGACCAATCCACAGAAGCGGGAATGGAAACACCTCTCGCAACTGTTCCAAAATAAAAGCCGCAAAATGTTCCAGCTTTTCACCGATTAACACGCGCCTTAACACCACATTGGCCATCGTTTCAATCTGTTCATGAAAAAACCGAGACGTATCATCTTTAACAACGCACGTATACGTTCCGTCGGCATTCGGCACCACAAACAAGTCAACCGGAAAAGAAAGACCGTTTTTCTTTAATCCTTTTTTATAAACCGATTCGACGCGACCGTTTAAAATTTCAAAAACAATTCCTTTTTCTTCGCCCGGATTTTGGCGGGTCGGCGGTAAAATATCCCGTATCATCCGACCAATCAATTCCTCGCACGCATATCCGAACAATGAAGCCGCAACAGGATTAATGCGTTGAATAAGACCCTGCTCATCAATCACAATCAAGGCATCGGAAACATCATTTATTTGTCGTGACACGTGCTTTCTCCTTACCGCATAAGGTACTACAAAAAAGTTTAACAAATATTAAAGAAAGATACAAAACATATTTCATCGCCCAACCGAAAATAAATTCTTTAACTATTTGACAAGTGATGCTTTTTTTGATATTCTATGTTTATCGGGAGGCTTGTTGATGAGAGCGAATGATACACAAGAGCTTATTCAACCGTCAGATGCACGTTTCCACCCCAAATTAGTGGAGGGATATTATGCACTGGCTCCTTTTGATTCCGAAACCCATCCGGAACGTTGCGCACTTGATATGGATTACCGCCATGCCCTTTCGTTGATGAAAGAAGCTTCGCAGCATTCGACAAAATCATCATTTCAAAACACAACGCTTTATTGTTTAAGCCGGCTGATTTACGAAAATCCGGACGTTGCTTCGTATGTTCCCGATAAAAAACATCCGAAAGATTTGTTGCATCTGGCCATTGAAACGAATGATGCCCGCATTATTTCGGCCGTTTTGCAGTTCTCGCGCAGAAACTGGACGTCTTCCTTAAAAAACAAAGCCCAATTGAATATGGCTTTAATGGCTTTTGCGGCTCCGCGCGATGATTTTAAACTTGGAATGCAATTGGTTCGGGCAGGTGCTTCTTTGACGTTTGTTCCCGATTATAAAGCGCTCGGGTTGGAACCGACCGGCGATACACCGTTAATGTATTATTTGAAATTGCCGGCCCATCAATATATTGCCAAAAAATTGCCGTCAACGGAAAATTTCCCGTACGGAAGCAATGTGCCGTTGTTAACGCACCAAAATGCGGACGGAGAAACATTGTTTTCTTTGTTGTGCAAAACCGGCTATCCGTTTGAAGTCAAAACCATGTGCGAAGTCATTCGCAATCTGCCGCGGGAAGCTGATTATACGGCGGCCATCAATTTGGAAAAAGCAAAAACATATCTTGAAAAACGGTTGGACAGGTTGGATCCCATTGAACAGGAATCGGATCGTAATTACTTAAGCTATGTTTATTATCTGGCCGGATTCAGAAACATTAAATCAAACAAAACACAATCTTCTTCGTTGGAAAAAACGGCTCAAGCTGTCAACAACGCCGTCAGCAGTGTCAAAGAAACATTAAATGCATTACAAGGCGAATTTGATTTTGGAACGCCCGTCGCACCGCGTGTGGTTGTCAAAGCAACCGTTCCCACGCCGGTTCAAGAACAAATTATCGAAGATTATCTGCCGGGTCTGGGACCTGTTTAATTCAAGCATCACCCTCTTTGACGGCAAAAAGCGTCAACTGAATCTGTCCGGTTTAGGTTAATGAGATTCGGTAACCGGCGGCAAACCGTTTTTAATTTTTTCATCAATTCGCGCTTTTAACCGATCTGTGTTGTGTTGTTTTAAACTACGCGCATGCGCCCATTGAAAACGAGCATCCCGATACCGCCCCAATCGCCAATAAATATCGCCTAAATGTTCATTTATAATCGCATTACCGGCCTCTTTTTCCACCGCTTTTTCCATAACGGGAAGCGCCTTTTCATAATCGCCCATCATGTAATGAGCCCACCCTAAACTATCCAACAAATTCCCGTCATCCGGAACTTGCTCCACGGCCGTTTGAATCATCGCCAAAGCCTGAGGCAGATTTTTGCCGCGTTCCACCCATGTATAGCCCAAGTAATTCAAATAAATCGGATTTTTCGGATCTAAAGAAACCGCTTTTTGCAACAATTCATCCGTCTTATCCAACTGATCCGTTTGTTCATAACACACAGCCAAATTAAAGTATAAAACCGATGCCTGCGGGTCTTCTTTCAACCGGAACGTTTCCAATGCTTTTTGATAAGAAACGATAGCCTGCGGATAGTTTTGCATTTCCCGATACAAATCGCCTTGAGTCATATAATAAATCGGGATGCCGGGATATTCTTCAATCAACCGTGCCAATTCTTTTTGCGCTTCGGTTAAATGCCCTGTTTTTTGCAAACTCATAATCAACCGCAACTGCATGGATCGATATAAATCTTTATCAGGCGTTACAGAGCGATAAACGGCATTTGCCATTTCCTGTTGATCCATTGCATCCAAAACTTCGCCCAAAAACAACTTGTTAATGGAAGACCCCGGATTTAAATACAAAGCCAACTGAATCAAATACAAGGCCGTTTCATAACTTTCAACTTGGCTGACCAAACTGCCGATGTCAAAATAAACCATAGATAAGCCGTCTGCCGCACTTAAAGCCCGATATTTTTCCCGCGGATTAGTCATCATATCTTTGGAAACAAAGCTGGCATTTTGCATGGCTTCATACAATTTAACAAAATCAGGGCGATTTTGAAGCTGATTGGTTCGCCGATAAAAATCATAAACGACCAACATGCTGCGCACCGATTGCCCGTCTTCGGATTGCATCAACCGGTCATACGCCGCCGAAGCTTTGGCATTTTCACCGAAATAATCTAAAATCAACCCTTCATGGAGATAGTAATATCCCTCGAGTCCCTTCACCTTTAAAAGCGGTGCCAATGCCGCCAACGCTTTTTTCTGATTATTCTCGCCGACATAAGTCCATGCTTCCATCAGCGGGAATAAAGAAGCTTCAAACAGTTCGCTTTGCATATAAGCCCGTTGCTCGTTCAGAACGCCGCGCGCTTCTTCGAATTGCTTTTGAGCAATTAAATCCGAAAACAAAACCAATCGCGGTAAAATATTGCCTGGATTTAGGTTAACTTCCCGAGCCGCATAAGGAACGGCAGCCGGAACATTTCCGGATAAAACATACATTAAAAAAGTGTTTGCCAGCAAATCCGGGCTTTCCGGATCCTGTTCAAGCGCTTTGGCATACAACGCCGCCGATGTTTCAAAATCGTTTTGTGTTTTGGCAAAAGCAGCTGCCAAAAAAGCCCCGAAATCAGCCGTATCCGGCGCCGGGCGATACGTTCTGTTCCCGATGGCCGCATAAAAAGCCTGATCCATTTCGCTCATTGTGTCTTCTTCGACCAACGCCGGCGGCAACATTTTTTTCCCGCGCGGTGCCGAAAAATAAACACAGGCCGATAAGACAATGCTTATCAGAATAAGCAGGCAGACCGTTCTTTTTTTCATTTCGTAAAACACTTTTTATATTTTAGACTCGTCATTTTCCCAAAAACTTTGTATAGTATAATGAAAATTAATTTGAAATACAGCCTTTTTCTTTTAAAATAACAAAAAAATGAACTCGAAAAAAGAAATTTTAGAATGGTATGTAACCGCGGGCGTGACCGAGACAATCGGCGAACATCCGCTCAATCGGTTGAACATGCCCGAAGAAAAAGTCCTTCTTAAAAAAGTTTTGACGGAACCGCCGGTTTTGCCCAAACCCGAACCGATTGTTCCGGATAATTTGTTGGAAGGCGCGATTGAACTGGCTAAATGCGCGCAAACATTGGATGAATTGCGTCAAGCTGTTATGGATTTCAACGGGTGTGCTTTGAAAAAAACAGCCAAAAATACTGTTTTCGGAGAAGGCCCGCAAGATGCGCCGGTGATGTTCGTCGGCGAAGCACCCGGTGCAGACGAAGACCGGCTCGGTCGCCCCTTTGTCGGTGTCAGCGGACAGCTTTTGGATAAAATCATGGCTTCTGTCGGGTTAGATCGCAAAAAGAATGCGTATATTTCTAATATCATTCCTTGGCGGCCGCCCGGAAACCGCAATCCGTCCAGTTCGGAAATTTCCTTGTGTATGCCTTTCATTGAGCGGCATATCGAATTGTTGCGCCCCAAAATTTTGGTGATGATTGGCGGTGTTTCTATGAGCTCTTTGCTGGGTCAACCGTCGGGTATCATGAAAATGCGCGGAAATTGGACAACTTATCAAACAGCCGGAATGGACAGCCCGATTCCGGCAATGGCGATTTTGCATACCGCCTTTTTGTTAAGAAATCCGATTCAAAAACGCTTGGCATGGAAAGACATCTTGACCATTCGTCAAAAAATGGATGAATTGGGAATCGATTAATCCCGGCATCCCGAATCGCACGTACCGCCGGTACCGTCGGCATGACACCCTGTTCCGCATTGATTCCCTTTGTAATAACAGGTATAAGCTGTTCCGTATTTGTAACAAGCAACATAGCTTGTTTCATTGATACAACCGTAAAATTCATTGGTTACCTTACCAAAGCGGCTGCCCGAAGGACAGACGGCTTCTTGAACCGTACAGGCCCCAACATCACAGAGAGTCCCATCTTCTTGGCATCCGGCACCGCACGGATTGGTTCCGATAAAACATTGTGAACCGGTACAAATAATCAGCCCTGATGATGGCTGACACGTACCGTCAACAAGTTCGTATCCTTCATCACACCGGCAGACACCTGCCGCACATGAACGCCCGTCAACAGTACATCCAGTTCCGCAGGAAGCTGTAGCGGCTGTATAACAATTATACGCAGATCCGCGCCGATAACATTTAATGCCTGTTTCTAAATCAATGCACCCATAATACTGTTGTTCGGTATGGGCAGTGACGACCCAACCAAATGTCATATAAGCCGGACAACCGGCTGACGCAGCTGAACAATCCCCATTTGTACAGTTGCCGTCCAACGTACACCCATCCGCACACGTATCCCCTTGACCCAATCTGCAAATCTTTGATTTTTCCAAACAAACAATGCCGTCTTTCGTACACGCGTTTTCTTTTATACCTCCCAAATTTTGGGCATATGTCACCGTCCATCCCACAGGACATTCAAAGTTGTTCAAACAATCGGGACATCCGGCAGCACTTAAATCCGTACACGATGAACCGCATAAAGCGCCATCCGCGGTATAACAACTGAATTTGCCGTTAACCGGTACACATGTGACACCGTTGGCCGGATTTGTACATCCGCCCCTGTTTCCAAATTGAAGCGTATGCGTATATCCCAAAGCCGTACATATTGTTTCATCGCAAACACCTGATTGACACAGACTGATGTCCATTCCCATACAACCGGATCCGCACATTTTTCCAGTTGAAAAATAACATGCTTCACTGTTTGGGGTACAATAAATACCGCTCGGATACGTACATCTGGCTTGGTTACCGACAAGGGAGTAAACAGCATTATTCGGACACGTTCCGTCACAAATATTTGTTTGACAATTGTTTCCCGTTATATCGCATTTGAAAGCACAGAGTTTTACATCCCCTTTACTGCAACTATAAGCACCCCAGCTCTGTGAACAGGCAAGACCATTATCCGGATTGTAACATCCCCAATAAGGGGATGCTTGTCCCCATTCAAGGGATGTACCGTGTTCCGCATTATACGCCGTACATCTGTCATGACAATCTCCGTTAATACAGTTGACACCATCAATAGACGGGCATGCGGATCCGCAAACACCGCCTGTGGGGCCATCGCATTGATAACTGGATCCCATACGGGTACATATTGTGTTTAAATCCGTTTTGCATCCGTAATATTTCATAGTCGGTGCGTAGGTAAAAGCATTTTCATCGGCACACTGATTGGAACAATACCCATAAACGCACGATCCCAATTCCGTACAACTGGCTCCGCATCGTTCGCCACCGATGTAGCACGTCCAATCGTTGCTTTGCGGAGTACCGCCGCGGCATCCGAATTCTTTACATTGATTTTGAACCAAAATAAAACCCATCGGACACATGCATTTTTCACCGCTGGACACAAAACCGTTCGCTTCATCACATAAACACATACATGAAACGGGATCTCTTTTTCCAAAAGGATCCATTCCGGGTTTGGAAACATCACAGACGTTATAACATCTCCCGCCGCATTCTTCCATCCCATCGTTACAAACACAAAAACCGTTTTCGTCATGCCTATCGGACGGACATACACACGCTTGTGTTTCTTCGTCACACACATGTCCGTTTACACAAATTTGACCACCGCAAGAATCTTGGTTTTCATATGCATCAAAATAAAAATCAAGTATATTTTTTTCTTGTGTACAGACTGCAGTTCCCACGTCTTTGGATGAAACACGATTAACTTCAATATAAAAATCGGACGGATTGGGGCCTTTGATGATGTGACGGCACACCCTTTTGGGAACATCTGACACTGTTACCGTAAATACATCCGCATTAACGCGCGTAGCTGATATAGGGTATCCGGTTCCGGTTCGAGACATTGTTAATTCAGTGACAGAGATAATCCCTTCATCAGTTGCTTTTTCAAAATCCGCATTTGTTGTAATCGTCGATGCCAGCAAAGAAACATCCTGAATTGTCACATTCGCCCGATATTTATTCATTGCGTAAATAAAACCGGCCACAGCCCCAACGGATAAAATAGCAACAATTGCTAAAACAGCTAACATTTCAAGCAACGTACGTCCGCTGTTCGTCGATTGACAGAAAGAAAAAACGCTCCCTTTTGTGTTCAAACTACTTTCAACGCGAATCATTATCAACTCCTAAATTTTGTTTAAACAGGAGTATATCATACCCCCCCC
>CALGXF010000042.1 GCA_937935995.1 uncultured Alphaproteobacteria bacterium | reverse complement strand
GGGGGGGGGGGGGTAACCTTTGAATGATGAAGTGGTAGCATTTTTTTCTCCCTATTTATAACCATCATAAATTTTTTTCAAAAGATGTCAATTTATTTGTATTGAAAGAAAAGAACATTTTCCTCTGTTAAAGTTCCTTCTAACCCGATAGGCAACAACAGGCGGCTGGGGCCATGTCCGTAATTTAATCCTTGATACATCGGCGTATTCGGTATGCGGGCATGTAAATCATTTAAAACGTCTTGCATCGTGCCGTCATTTTTATCGCTGGAAAGGCATTGATAAAAGTCTCCGAAGAGAACGGCTTTGACTTGATTGAAAACGCCCGCTAACCGCAAATGCGTTAACATTCTATCAATTTTATAGGGTTCTTCCGCAACGTCTTCCAAAAACAGAATTTTGTCCGTAAAGTCCGGTTGATAGGGTGTTCCGATTAATTCATCAACCAAAGACAGCGTTCCGCCGATAAGGATGCCTTTTACTGTTTGAGGCTGCCCCATGGCTTGCAGCGCAACGGAAAAAGACTTTCGCGCCCGATACATTTTGAAACTTTGCTCTATCAGCATGTCAACCCCGGTTTCGGTGATGTCTCTCCGCGGTGATAAACCGGTGTAGCTGATAAGACCTGTTTTGGCGTAAAGACCCAACTGTAACGCAGTTGTGTCACTGAACCCGATTAAGGGTTTTGGATGTTTTTTAATCAAATCATAATCCAGTAAATCCAACAATCGGCCGGAACCGTAACCGCCTTTCAGTGCGATTAAAAGGTCGACTTTCGGATTTGAAAACAAATCATGAATATCTTGCGCCCGCTCTTCATCCGTTCCGGCCAAAAAACGATCAGCATTGAACAGATGTTCGGCGCAAATAACCGGTAATCCTTGTCGTTGAAACCAGTCCTTGATGAGGTTTATGTTCACGGGCGTTGCGGATGGGCTGGAGGGATTGAAAAGGCCGACGGTTGTCATGCGTGTTTCTCCTTTAAAACAGTCAGAATTTCTTTTGCTAAATCGGTTAATGTGTTGTCTCTGGCTCCCATGATGACAATTCTGTCTCCCGGAACAGCTTCTTGAACAGCTTTGACAAAAACGTCCCGCGTATCTGCCAAAAAAGCTTTTTTCCCGATTTGCGCCAATCCGTCAACCAAATCTTGGGAAGAAATGTCTTTGGCTACCGTTCCGCCGACGTAAAAGATGGGCGGAAAATAAATCATGTCTTGCGGAAAGCTTTCTGTGGCAAAAACCTGAATCAGCTCTTTTTTCATCAATCGGGTCGGGGCAAATCCGTGCGGTTGAAAGAAAACCCATAGCCGATAATCTTTTTGGCGCAACGTTCTTAACGTCGCTTTGATTTTTTCCGGGTTGTGTGCGTAATCATCAAAAACGGAAATACCGCGAACCGTTCCGACGCATTCAATCCGGCGTTTGGTGCCTTTGAATGTTTTTAAAGCTTGAATCGCCGTTTGAAGTGAAATGTTCAAAAATGAACAGGCTGCTACGGCGGCCAAGGCATTCTCGACATTATGATGGCCGAACAAGGGCAAAAAAGCTTCTGCCCCGTTGATTTTAAATGTTGTTCCGTCGGTGGTTGTTTGAATGTCCGAAGCCGTAAAATGAGCCGTCGATAAAGGTTGTATAGAAAAAGTCACCAAATGCGGATGCAGCGCATGCAGTGATTTCAAATGTGGGCAGTCATCATTGATAACGGCGCCTAAACGAGCTTTGGCAATGAAATTCTTAAAAAGTGTTTTTAACTCCTCTAACGGTTTATGATCCAAAGAAATATTAGAAACGACCGAAACGGCCGGCGTGTATAATTCAATAGACCCATCCGATTCGTCGGCTTCGATGACGCATATATCGCTTTGACCGCATATCAAATTGGAATTTTTTTCACCATGGTACGTATTTAATGAAATCCCGCCGTTCATCATGGTCGGGTCCAATCCGGCTTCGTACAAAATATGTGCCGTCATGGCCGTGATGGTTGTTTTTCCGCTGGTTCCGCCGATGGCAATGCCGGTACTTGTGTTAAATAAAGACGCCAGTAATTGAGCGCGTTTTAAAATCAAAATGCCCAATTGAAGCGCTTTTTGAACGTCGGGAATTGTTTCTTCAACGGCTGTTGAAATAATCACATAATCCGTATCTGACGTGACACCGGATCCGTCTTGCGGATAAATCGTCATGCCGGCACTGATGAGTTCTTTTTTTGTCTGGGCATTAAGACCTTGATCAAAACTGCGGTCAGAGCCGGAAACGGTGTGTCCCTGATGGGCTAACAACCGGGCGATAGAGCTCATGCCGATGCCGCCGATACCACAAAAAAAGTATTTCATTGTTTTCTTCCTTTACGATTTTTATTTTTATGTGTAGTATACTCTTTAGAAACACAATGTAAAGAAGGAGACGCACAGATGTTTAAATATTTTTGTTTAGCCGCAGTGTTATGGGGAGCAACGATGGCGGTGGCTCAAACGCCGGAACAATTGGAAATGTTGCGACGCCGGCAAGAGCAGGCTGTTGAAACACAGCCTTCGGCGCCGGAGATGACTCAAACGACGGCACAAATTGAAAATACCGCGACTCCGGCCAGCGTTGAAGCGCGCTTGTTGGCGCAACAGCGGATGCAAAACCAAGACAAATTGGTTGTTACGACGGGACAATTCAGAATTTTGGAAAGCGCGACCGGCATGAAGCTGTGTACGTTGGATTTGGGATTGACGAACTATACACAGTATCCGGTTGAAGAAGTTCAAATTTTCTTCGGTTGGGGTGAGGTTGAAACATATGCTATTTTTTCAAACGTTGCGTATGAACAAACCGCAAAAGCGAGCATCGGATTAGCCGGGTCTGTTTGTGATCGGATTACGGAAGATCCGAGTTTGCGGACAACGACCTGTCGGTTACAGGGGGCTCCGGAAAGTTTCTGTCAAGCTGCAATTGTTTATAATCAAGGATAAAATATGCGGCGTCTCTTTTTAGCGGGGGTGCTTGTTGCCTTGTCTGTCAGTGCTGCATTTGCGCGGCATACACAAGTATTAACTTTGTCCGATCAATCGTTGTATCAAGATATTTTTGCGCTTCAGGAAAAAGAGCGCTGGAACGAGGCTGACAAAAAAATCGCCCAGTTACAAGATAAATCTTTGATGGGGCATGTGTTGGCGAATCGGTATTTCTCCGTGACATATCGCACAAAAGCTTCCGAAATTGAAAAGTGGTTTCAGGCATATGGCGATCATCCGCAAGCTATTCGGATGTATGCGTTGGGGCAAAAGAAAAAAGCAAAGCTGCCTCGACAAAAACCCAAACCGATTTTCGGCAGTTCCAGCGGCACATGTTCTGTCGTGTTTCGGGCAGAGCCGATTGATTCTATCGAAAATCTGTCTTTTTCCTATTTGGGTGGAGAACGGCGTAAAACAGCGCAAAAAACGATGCGCCAAATTGCCAAATACATTAAGGCCGGCAAAACATTAAATGCTAAACGATTGATTTACGGCAAAGAAGCGAAAAACCTGTTCAATGAACGGGATCATGATGCGGCGCACATTGCATTGGCTTTTTCTTATTTTTTGGACGGTATGGATGATTTGGTGGTACAAGAAGCTGTGCCGGCGGTCAAGCGGTCGGGAGATTTGTTGCCGCTCGGCGATTGGACATTGGGGCTTTCGTATTGGCGGACAGGGGATATTAAATCAGCCGCGTATCATTTCGACAAAGTTGCCAATCACAAACGCGCGTATCCGTTGTTGAAAGCTGCTGGTGCTTTTTGGGCGAGCCGGGCTAATTTGAAACTGGGGAATTTCGCGGTTGTCAATTCTTATTTGGAGATTGCCGCGCAGCATCCCAGAACTTTTTACGGCATTTTAGCAACGCATGCGTTGGGTCGGGATTTGAATATGGCGTGGGAAAAGCCTGTTTTACCGGACGATGAAGTGACGGAATCTTTTTCTCATCCGACTTTTCAGCGGGTTTTGGCGCTTAAACAAATCGGACAGGATAAACTGGCGGATCAGGAATTGACGGCTTTGTTTTTAAAAGCGGATAGGTCGACCAAAGCATTGCTGTCTGTTGTGGCGGAAAAAAACGGCATTGCTGAAGATTTGACGTTGATTTCGGGGCGATTGGATGATGATGAGGACGGCGGGCGATATCCGGCTCCGAACTGGACGCCTCAAAACGGGTGGAAAGTTGATAAAGCGTTGGTGTTTGCTTTTGTCAAACAAGAATCTTGTTTTAATGCGCGCGCAACCAGCAGTGCCGGGGCTGCCGGATTGATGCAGATTATGCCGGATAATGCGCGGGAACTGGCCAAGTCTTTAGGCATGCAATGGGATCGCAAACGGTTGAATGAGCCGGAATATAATTTGGCTTTGGGACAACAATATATTTTGTGGTTAATGCGCGACAAAAACATTCAAAATAATTTGATTTTCACGGCTGTTGCTTATAATTCCGGGCCGGGAAGCTTGATGAAGTTGAAAAAGCGGATGAAATACAATGATGACCCGTTATTGTTCATTGAAAGCATTCCTTTCCGGGAAACGCGAGGATTTGTAGAACGTATTATGGCAAACTATTGGATTTATCGAACATTGATGAATCAGCCGGTATTTTCGATGGATAATTTAATCGAAGGCAAATGGCCGACGTATGTGGCGTTGGATCATCCGGAAAACTAACTGTATTTTTACTCCATGGGGTGTTGGTTGATGCGGCAATTTTGCTGTGTGAAACACTGATAGAACTGATGACAATTTGCCGGGACTTGTTGTTTATTTTACAATGAAAAAAGAGGGAATGCTGTCTTATGATAAGTGTAAATGAGAGGATAATTTGTTTTTTTAGGGTATTTCTTATAAGCTGTAAACAAAAAGGATTTATTATTCTCGTTGTTTGACGAAGGACATTAGAAAATTTTTAAAAAGATTGAGTTCATTTAATGATATGGTTTCATTAGACCGATGCGCTTGTGAATAGTCACCTGGGCCTACAATAAATGTTGGGATTCCATATTGTTGGAAATATCCAGCTTCTGTTCCATAGCTTGTTAAAGGATTTAATGTTGGGAGGTAATTTATTAAATCCTTTTTATAATGAAGAGGTAGAATGTGTATTTGTTCCTCCAGAATAAAGCTTATCATCGGATTATTATATTTAAAAATCAGTTGCTTTTTAAGTAAATTTAAAAGAATTGGAATTCGTTTTTCAAATTGTTTTTTCCCCATATCATTTGGCTCATAGCGATATTGAAAAATTATTTCTGCTCTATTTGACTTACTTTTTTCTTTAAATAATAAAAAAGCTTTTTTGTCATCAAATGCTTCTGTTTTTTGCCAATTACATTTGTTATGCAGTTTTTCTATATTATTTTTTATGTTTTGCTCAATACTCGGAATATCATTAAAAGGTACATTTTCTATAGATAGTTTATATCTTCTATATCCTTTATGTCTTGTTTTGACAGATACTTTTGTTGGTTCCATAACAATAGCGCATTTTTGAGAAGGAGAAAGTAAGTTATAAAAATTATTATGTGAAAGTTGATTAATGGCAGTAAAGCCTCCCTCCTCATCATGCGTAAAAACAAAGTTAACAGATTGTTGTGTCTGCTTGAAAAAAGGTATCAATGCTAAAGAAACTGCGATAGCTCCTTTCATGTCAACGACACCTCTACCTATAACTTTATCTTCTTTGTAAGTTAATTTGAATGGATTGGATAACCAATTATGAAGCTGTTGACTGACCCCATAAGTATCTAAGTGTCCGGATAAAACAATTCCTGATTGAGCTTGATTCCCGATGCGAGCAATAACGGTAGCTCGATTATTATCAGTTATATTGTTGTAGTTTTTATAAATAAGCTTAACAGGAAGATGATTATCTTCAAAGATATTAGCTACATAATGAGCCGCCTCTAAAGTTGACCTTTCTATTGATGTATCAAATGATACAAGTGTTTTTAAGATATTAAGAATATGTTTCATTTTTGGTAACAAACAACCGTTTCATGCGTTTCAACGACAAAACCTAAAGATTTAGCCAGGTTTATTGAAGCAATGTTACGTTCATCCACAAAATAGATAGGCAATACTTTGTTGTTCATGCACCATTCAAGAGTTCCTGTTACAGCTTCTTTTCCATATCCCTTTTGTCGATGCGCTTGCGGGGTAAAAACGACAATATTTCCGGCTCCCTCTTGAATGTCTGAAATATGTGCAATTGACAGAATTTCGGTTGCACTCGGAACAATGTAATGTCTTTTTTCTGATATATAAGGCTTTAACAATTCCCACTTTTTTTCTTTAAATGAAACATCTTTATTTTTTCCTGAGTTCATAAAAAGTGTTTTAGCATTATGTGTTAAAGGAATGGCCATCGTTGAATGAAGAGGTATACTATCATATTTTGTTAAACGAAGCATCTTTTTATATTCAAAGCCATTAAGGCGGCTTTCAAAAAAAGTTTTTATAAAATCATTTATATTTAAAGGCTTCATGGAAGAAAGTTCATTTTTGAATTCTGAATAAAATTCCGGCGTTATTGATAGGAAATTTTTTCCTTCATAATGAGTGAGGATTAAAGGATAATAATAATGATTATTTAAAATGCGATTATCTTCTTGAGCTTTAACAATGTACCAAGAATAAATCTTTTTTAAATCAGAACCCAAAAAAGCCTTATAGTATTTATCGAAATCTTCTTTTTTAAACATTTTTTCTCTGTTGTGTGAAAGGGCGGAGAAAGTTATCTCCGCCGATACTTTTCCTAGCCAAGACCACCTTCAGATCCACCTTCGCAAGTTGATAAAATAATCGCTTCTCCAAAAGCATTTAGTTCTTCATTGGTTAGGCCGAAATCTAACTCATTCATCTACATTCACCTCCTTTCAAGCTTTACTCCATAGAGTCGTTAAGAAAAGTAAAAACTTTTTTCTTTCTTCAATAGTTAACTTACAAATAAGGTTTAAAGTTTCTTTATATATAAGCTTCCTTTGCTGGCATTCCAAGTCAACAGAAGTGAATTCTTCATGGGAGTGCATATATGCATGATGTGCACAAGCCCCGCCACATAGATATACAAATGCACATTTATGACAGTTGTCATTTCTATCGGTGGCTCCTGTTTTAACTTTATTTCTAAATGCTGCCATACTTTTATCAAGTACTTTAGGTGCGGCATCAATTTTTGATACATAAAATAGTGGGTTACCAACAAATCTAGGACACCTGTAATAGATACCGTCGGCAGAAAGTGTAATATATGAAATTCCTGCATTGCAATGCGTATTCATTTTATACTTCATAACTATAGAGGTTATAACTGTTGATATATTTGTAATGTCATAATAAAATCCTTTTTTAATATCCTCTGTGTAACGAATAAAAAGCTTTTTTAATGAGTCTTTAAAGTTTTTAAAATCATCCTTTTCTATGGCATAATCTACGGCAAAGGTTATTTTCCTAAAACCTAAGTTGAGAATATCATCAATATAACAGTTAATATTTGAGTTTGCTTTAGTAATTGTTATTCTAGCGTTTAGTTTTGAAATATTTTTGAAGTATTTAAGATTATTCTTTATTTTGTCATATGAACCATTACCATTTATATCTTTTCGGAAAAAATCATGTTCTTTTTTCCCTCCATCAATACTAATCATTATTTCAAATGGATTTTTTTCCAAGAATAAAACAATGTCTTGTGTAAGTAATGTTCCATTTGTTGTGATTCTAAAAACATGCTCGAAATGCGGATATTGCTTTTGAATATACAAGACAATTTTTTTTATCAAAGAAAAACTTAAAAGAGGTTCTCCTCCAAAGAAAGATATAGTAAATTTCTTTCCATTATTTTTTTTTATAATATTTGCGGTCGTATCAATAGCCTTGAGGGCATGTTCTAATTTCATTTGCTCATAAGGCTTGTCAAAATGTCCTTTATTCGCGAAACAATAAGAACAACATAAGTTGCAACTGTTATTTAAGACAAGGCATACTGTTCTTAGGTAATTACATCTGGGCAGGTATTTTGGGGTATTTTCTTTTTTAGTTTGAATGACATTATTTTTCTCGTAAACAGAAACAGTATTGCCATCAAATACAAAATGATTGCCATTGACAGAGAATTCATATGTACGATCCAATTTTCTTTCCTCCATTTACAATTTTAACATAGAATTTTGAAAAATCAATTTAAAATAATGTCACTCATGAATTTTATTATGTTGATATCTCGTTTATGCATTTTTTAATTATATTCTTTCGACTATTTTCGAATTTTCTGGACGTGGTAAATAAGGCTTGATATACTGCATTTACTTTTTTTGTTATTAAAAGGGGACTTTTATGAGACAACATCAATCCATTTTTATCACAGGTGCTTCCAGCGGATTGGGGCGGGCTTTGGCTGTTGCTTATGCCGGTGAGGGCGTTGTTTTGTTTTTATGCGGACGGAATAAAGAACGGCTCTATGAAACGGCCGCGAAATGCAAAGAAAAAGGAGCTGTTGTTTACACATATTTATTTGATGTGACGGATGCGTTTGCCGTTCAAGAAACGATTATGAATGCCGATTCTGTTCATCCGTTGGATTTAGTTATTGCCAATGCCGGGATTTCGGGCGGTGTGTTGGGTGAAGCCGAAGATTCGGTTCAAACACGTCATGTCTTTAACACAAATATCAATGGTGTGATTAACACCGTTTTACCGGCTTTAGACAGAATGCGCAAACGCGGTTCGGGACAAATCGGTATTATTGCTTCAATTGCCGGGTATCGCGGATTGCCCAGTGCGCCGGCTTATTCGGCCAGCAAAGCTTGTGTTAAAGCGTGGGGCGAAGCTTTGCGCGGATGGTTGCATCACGAAGGAATTCGCGTGAATGTCATTTGTCCGGGCTTTGTTAAAACACCGCTGACGGATGTCAATCGCTTTCCGATGCCGTTTTTAATGTCGCCGGAAAAAGCGGCTCAAATCATTCAAAAAGGTTTAAGCAAGAACAAAGCCGTTATTGCTTTTCCTTGGCCGATGGCATTGGCCGGATGGTTTTTAAGCGCGATGCCCAGCGTTCTTATTCATCCGATTTTGCGGCATATGCCCAAAAAGTAACCTATTCGATATCGACGCAAAAACCGTTTTCATCTAATTCTTGACCGTCCGGACAAGTGATTTGATTACATCCGCCCGGCAAAGCAACGTGTCCCGGCGCACAGCAATAAGTTCCGACAGCTCCTTCCGGATTGGTGGGACAGGTGCAGGTTTCGGTTATTTTTTGACCATACGGGCAGCTTCCGTCCTGAGAACACTGTTCCAAGTAAACGGTGTCACAGTCGGTCGCATCGTATCCTTTACATCCGGCAGCACAATCTTTTCCGTTATACAGGCAGTTGGCACCACCGAAATTTTCATTAAAGGCGCAAGAAATGCCTGTTGTTTCATTGACGCATCCGTAAAGGTCTTTATCCGGAATGTACTGGAAAGTCGTTCCCGCCGGGCAACCCGGGTCTTTACACGAGCCAAACCCGCAATATACTGTGTTCAGGTCTTTACAATTCACGCCGCATCGTTTACCGTCGATGTAACAGGGTGACCCGCCGCCGACAGCTTCAACATCACACACCAATTCGTTTGAACCGGTATCACACTGGTAATATCCATTCGTCCCTTTAACCGGGGTTGTTCCGTCGCGACAGATCAGACACTTTCCGGGAGCAGCCAAGTAACAATATTCTTGCTGACACGTTCCGCAATTCGTCGGGTCAGCACATCCCGTTCCGCAGGGAATGGCTGATGTGCCGATATAACAGTTCCATAGCCCGTTAACGGGTTGGCATCGGATGCCGTTTTCAAAAAGACATCCGCCGAACCGGTCTTGCACCACACCGTATGTGGCGCCGTAAGTTGAACAAATGGTTTTATCATAACATGTTCCGTTGTAACACTCGCCGAACGGAGAAGCGTCGCAACATCCGGTTAATTCATCATTGGCGCAAATCCAATTGGAAAAGTAATTTGAACATTTTCTTTCCCCTTTTACACATCCGCCGTAAACATGCCATGCGTTTTTCGGTATAAATGTTGTTCCTGATGGGCAAGCTTCCGGCCGGCATGTCCCTAGATTGCATGTGTATCCGTCCGAAGTACATTGTTCCGCACATAGAACATCGTTAATGTAACACGTGAACGTTGTGCCGGTTGTGCCACCGAGACATTCAAACCGTTGGCATATACCATTGATGTAAATATAACCGTCGGGACACGAACATGTTTGAGCATTTGTTCCTTCCAAACACAAACAATTGTATGTTTCCGGATCGCGCAACCCGCTCATTCCTTGTTCCGTACAGGCCGGTAAACATTTTTGAAGCGCCGGAATCCATTCATATCCGTCTTGACAAACACAAGCACCCATGACGCATTCTTGGTTGGCAATGCAATGGGTTTTGTCTAAACAAGAAACGCATGATGACCCGTTCCAGTAAGGGATGTCTGACGGACATCGGCATTGACCGCTTACCTCAATTTGATTGCCCGGACAGACGCATGTTCCGTTTACTTCAATATGAGTTGCTTCGCAAACACAATTCTCCGTCGCACCCGCAGGCGTCCCCGGCGGACAAACGCATGTTCCGTTTTGACAATATTGGGGTGCTGAACACGCCGGCGTGCATATATTGCCGAATAATTCCATGCTGTCCAAACTGAAATAAAATGAAATGGTTTGATGGGAAATACACAAAGAGGTATCGCCTTCATATTGAATTCCGTCCACCTCGATTTTTTCCGGAACCGGCGAATTCATATCCAAAATAAAAACACAAACACGTTGCGGAATATCAGCAACATCCACAACAAAACGGTGTTCATCGACTTTGTGGGTTGAAATGGGATATCCGCTGTCGGTTATGTTCGGTAAATCTGCAATGATGATTTCTTCGTTGACGGCAGCTTCATCAAATACTTTTTGTTCCGTTAAAACAGCCGTTGCGCGGAGCATGACGGCTTGCCAAGTTGTATTGGATTTAATTTTGGCGATAGCCATCGGTAAAAGGACTAAAAAAACAATACTCAATAAACCGATAATCGCTAAAACGCCCAACATTTCCACCATCGAGCGGCCATGTTGATTTTGAACGGAAAGATTTTGGAGGGGATCTTCGGGGGGGGGGGGGGGTATAAGTGAGACATGGTCATTCTCCTTGTGATTTAATGAACGAGCAGTTGAGCCGTTTTTCCCACGGCTTCTTGAACCGATTTCATCCCGTTTTTCCGTAAAAGGATGCTTAATTCTCGGTTGATTTTATTGGCGATTTCGACACCTTCATACAAAATAGCACTATGTAGCTGAATCAAACTGGCACCGGCTTTGATTTTTTCAAAAGCGTCATTTCCGCTGAAGACACCGCCGCAGGCAATTAACGTTACTTTTCCTTGCGTCGCGGCGTAAAACCGGCGGAGCAATTCCGTTGACGGATCTTTAAGCGGACTGCCCGCGATGCATCCTTTTACCCGCGGATCCGGTAAAATTTGTTTAATCGCTTTAGACCCCGAAAAACCCGCTACAATCAATCCGTCAACGTGCTCTTCAATCAACATATCGGACAAAAGTTGAACATTGATTTGGCCGTCATACGGAATTTTTAAAATCAGTTTCGGCGTAATAATCGGTGCAAATTTTTTAATTTGCTGTTTGATTTGACGTAACAACAGACCTAATTGTGCCGGATTGTGAATCAACGTTGAAATCGGCATATGCGGGTGCGACAGATTTAACGTGATAAAATCACAATAAGGTGCCACGTGTTGTATCGAGTGGATAAGATCTTGTTCCAAATATTCCAAAAATTGGCCGATGTTGCGTTCATCAATATCCATGGAAGAAGAAATGTTCACCCCGACAATATGCGGCAGCCGTCGTCTGGCAATCAACTTATTCCCCAGATTCACGATGCCGTTGTTGGGAAAGCTTTCGGAATCGACCAATATCGCCTTCAAAGACGGAATAAAATGTGTCTTTTGAGACGCATGATCGGGTTTGTAGGTAAATGTTCCCAGCTCGCCAAACCCAAATCCGTTGCGGATGAGTTCATCATTGTATTTCACTTCTTTATCAAATCCGGCCGCAATGCCAATCGGGTTCGGAAATGTTTTCCCCAGCGTTTCGACAGTCAGCATCGGATCTTCAAAGGCAACGGTTTGCAGGGCTTTATCCGAAATCCCCCAGTATAAAAGCTGACGAGCCGCGTCCGGACTTATCTTTTTAGCAAAAAACCAAATAGCAAAGAAAAGCTGTTTTGTGATTTTTTCCCAAAAGGTAAGCGGAGCGCGGTTTCGGGTCATGAGTTATTCCTCTTTTTCTTTATACTTGATGGCCAACTCTTCTACTTTTTCCGGCGGAATTTTCGTAAAGAGCAGTTCCGGTTGATTGAGCGGATGCCCGGGTTTGAGGAAAGTCAAAGCCTCGTTCATCGGTTCATTTATCCATCCCGGCCGTTCAGACGAAACATTAATCAATTCCAACATTTTGGCGGCTGTTTGCGGCATAATCGGTGCCGATAAAATCGCATAAACCCGAATAAGGTTTAACGCCGTTCGTAAAATGCATGCTGCCCGGTCTTTATCGGTTTTAACCACTTTCCAAGGTTCGTTACGGGCAATATAGTTGTTTCCTTCGACCCACATTTCACGCAACGAAGCAAATGCTTTTCTGAATTCCAGCTCCGTCAGGAATGACGTATAATTGTTTACCAACTCATCCATGCGTGTGAACAAAGCTTTTTCTTCATCCGTGATATCGCCTCCTTGCGGCACGACATTGCCGAAGTTGTTGATGGTCATTTTCATGACACGGTTAATGAAATTTCCCAAAACATCGTTCAAATCTTTGTTGATTGTGTTGGCAAAAGCTTCAAAATTAAACGAAGCATCCGACGATTCAGGCGCGTTGGCCATTAACCAGTACCGCCAATAATCCGCCGGAAATTCCGCAACGGCATCCGAAGCAAATACCCCGCGATGTTCGGATTTTGAAAATTTGCCGCCGTTAAAGGTCAAGTAACTCATCCCTTTTAAGAAATCAACCTGTGTCCAAGCTTCCTGTGTGCCTAACAATTGAGCCGGGAAAGAAATGGTATGGAACGGCACGTTGTCTTTGCCCATAAACTCCACATGTTTGACATGCGGCGCGTTTAACCACCAGTCTTTCCAATTCCGGTGAGCCGGATCTTCGTCGCTCCATTGTTTGGTAATGCCGATATAACCGATTGTGGCGTCAAACCAAACATAAAAAACTTTATCTTCAAAACCGGGTTTCGGAACCGGGAACCCCCACTTTAAATCGCGCGTAATGCACCGTTCCTGCAAGCCTTCTTTTAACCATTTTTTGGCAATGGAATAAGCCACGTCCGGCCAAGAATATTCTTTGGTTTCCAACCATTTTTTCAATTGTTCTTCCAACGCCGGTAGTTTGATGAATAAATGTTTAGTTTCACGCACTTCCAAATTGCCGGAACCGGAAATGGTGCTTTTGGCATCAATCAAATCCGTCGGATCTAACACTTTGGTACAGTTTTCACATTGATCCCCCCGTGCTTTATCATATCCGCAATAAGGGCAAGTGCCGGTAATGTATCGGTCTGCCAAAAACATTTGGTCATCAATGGAATAAACTTGTTTGATGGTGCGTTCTTCGATAAAACCGTTTTTATCCAGCTGTTCAAAAATATGGTAAGTGATTTCCTTGTTTTGTTCCGAGCTGGTGCGGCCGAAATAGTCAAAAGACAAGTCAAAGGCCTTGTAAATTTCGGTATGAATGTCATGATATTTTTTGCAATAATCTTCAATATCCATGCCTTCGTTCAAAGCACCGACTTCGGAAGCCGTCCCATGTTCATCCGTTCCGCAGACATACAAAACATCTTTTCCCATTTGGCGCATGAAACGAGCGTATACATCGCTGGGCAACAAGCACCCAACCATGTGCCCCAGATGAGGTTGGCCGTTAATGTATGGTAATGCGCTGGTAATCAGATATTTTGTGTCATCCATGTTTATTTCCTTTATTTCTTTGTCAAAAAAACAGACTTTATCATAAAACGATTAAAAAATAAAAGCAAGAGACTTGATTTTTTTTTCAAAAGAGCGTATAGATAAGGCTCATTCAAGAATTTCTTTATAAAGAGGTATTAAAAAAATGGCACGTGTAACTGTGGAAGATTGCGTTGAAAAAGTCCCCAATCGTTTTGAACTTGTTTTGCTGGCAAGCCAGCGGGCAAAGAATATCAGCGCCGGGGAACCGATTACGGTGTCCAGAGATAATGATAAAAACTCTGTTGTTGCTTTGCGTGAAATCGCCGATGAAACAATCAGCCCGGCTGATTTGGATAACATGCTGATTACGGGCTTTCAAAAATACGCTCCGGTTCAGGAATATTTTGAAGGGGATGCGGAATTAAAAGAAGTGGATGCCGAATTAACGGGCGAAGATATGTATGCCGATGTTGTTAAGGAAGCAACGTCTGAAGTTTTTGCCGATGAATCCGAATTTGAAGAAGCGGGTGCTTTCCAAGTAACAGATAATCCGGAAGAAAACCAGTAGGTTTTTTAAAGGGGGGATTTTGTTACGGCAATTTGAACTCGTCGAACGCGTTAAATCGTACGATCCCAATGCGGACGAAGAAGGTTTAAACCGCGCTTATGTTTTTGCTGTTAAAATGCACGGGTCCCAAAAACGAGAATCGGGGGACCCGTATTTTTCACATCCGGTCGAAGTTGCTGGTATTTTAACGGAATACAAACTGGATTATGCAACGATTGTGACGGCGTTGTTGCATGATACGGTCGAAGATACGCCGGCATCTTATCTGGATATTGAAAAGCTGTTCGGAAAAGAAGTGGCGGATTTGGTCGAAGGCGTTACCAAATTGTCTAAAATCCAGACACAGTCGGAACATAACCGTCAAGCCGAAAACTTTCGCAAGCTCGTTCTTGCGATGAGCGAAGATATTCGTGTTTTGCTGATTAAGCTGGCTGACCGGCTGCATAACATGCGGACGCTTCATTTTTGCAAAAAAGAAGAAAAACGAACCCGTATCGCTCGGGAAACGTTGGATATTTACGCACCGCTGGCCGAGCGGCTCGGAATGAACAAGATGAAAGATGAGCTGGAGGATTTGGCTTTTCGGCAACTTCATCCGGATGCGTATGACTCAATCAAAACACGGTTGGACTTTTTACGCCAAAAAGGCGGCAACTTAATTAACGATATTGTGGAACAGCTGCAAGCGGATTTAAAGGAAGGCGGTTTGACGGCCAAAGTTTACGGGCGCGAAAAACGGCCGTATTCCATTTGGAAAAAAATGCAGCATAAAAATATCTCTTTTGAACAAATTTGCGATATTATGGCGTTTCGGATTGTTGTGGATTCGATTGCGGATTGTTATCACGCGCTCGGGATAGTTCACACAAAGTATCCCATGATTCCGGGACGATACAAAGATTATATTTCAACGCCTAAATCCAACGGATATCAATCTTTGCATACCGGCGTTATCGGCCCGTTGAAAGAACGCATTGAAGTGCAAATTCGAACAAAAGACATGCACGATGTGGCGGAACTCGGGGTTGCTGCGCATTGGGTTTATAAACAGGGCGAAGGGCATACAATGGATGGCAAACAATTCCGGTGGATGCGCGAATTGTTGGATTTGTTAAGCCAGTCTTCGACGTCTGATGAATTTTTGGAAAATACCAAAATTGCCATGTACAAAGATCAAATTTTCTGTTTTTCCCCGAAAGGAGATTTGATCGGGCTTCCCAAAGATGCAACGCCGGTTGATTTTGCGTATGCGATTCACTCTAATGTCGGTGACCATTGCATGGGGGCTAAAATTAACGGCGAAATTAAACCGTTGCGCACGATTTTGCAAAACGGAGATCAAGTCGATATTATTTTATCCAAGACTCAAACACCGTCTCCGGAATGGGAACGTTTTGTGGTAACGCCTAAGGCCAAGTCTTCCATCCGCCGGTTTATTCGCGGTCAAAAGCGTTTGCAATTCATTGATTTAGGGAAAAACTTGATTCAAAGCGCGTATAAAGAAGCCAAACAAACATGGAATGATAAAGAATTGGAAGCGTTATTGCCGGCGTTTAAACAAAATTCGTTGGATGATTTGTACGTGATGATGGGCGAAGGGATTATTTTGGCGAATGATGTGTTTTACAAAGCGCATCCCGAAAAGAAAACGACGCTTCAAAAAGTCGTGGATATTTTTAAACGTCATCCGTCGGCCAATAAAGTAGATGAAAATGATAAAACCAATCCGATTAAAGGATTGATTTCGGGGATTGCGCTGCATTATGCCAAATGCTGTCATCCGGTGCCGGGTGATAAAATTGTCGGTATTGTGACGACGGGAAAGGGTGTGACGATTCATGCAATGGACTGCCCGGTGTTGAAAAAATATGAAGATGAACCGGAACGGTGGTTGGATATTGAATGGAATGATGATGTGTTGTCCGATAAATATTATCCGGTTCGGCTGCATGTTGTCATAGCGGATAAACCCAGTGCTTTGGCAACGGTTTCGACGACTGTTTCTAAATACAACAGCAATATTTCCCATTTATTTACGACCTCGAAAAGTCCCGGTTTTATGGAATTAACCATGGATGTCGATGTGAAAAATGCGGCTCATTTGGAAGAAGTCATGACGGCATTAAAAGCATTATCTGTTATCATTTCAGTTGAAAAGGCATGGAAAACATGATTATCGGTATCGGAACGGACATGGTGTCTTTGGCGCGGTTGAAGAAACAATTGGCGCAATTCAGTCAACCGATTTTAGACCGATTGTTTACGCCTGCCGAACAGCAACGGGCTCAATTAAAAAAATGTGAAACGGCTCAACTTGGGTTTTATGCAAAACGGTTTGCCGCCAAAGAAGCTTTTTCTAAAGCACTCGGAACAGGAATCGGCCACGCCGTTTCATGGACGGAAGTGGAAGTGGTCAATGATGACGCCGGTGCACCGGTCTTAAAAGTGTACGGGAAGGCGATGGATCAGGTGTTGGATTTGATCCCGGTCGGGTATGCGCCGCGTTTTCATGTGTCTTTATCGGATGAAAAATTGTTTGCTATGGCTTTTGTGGTGATTGAAGCCATCCCCGCCGATCCAGATAATTAATCAATGTCGGATGTAAAAATAACACGTCCTCTCGGGAAAGGATTTTTTCGCCGTGAACGGATTTATTTTGCGTTAAAGCCTGTAAACCTGCGTGAGTAATGCGGAAATAAGGTGTATCCGGGTGTAAAGCACGCATGGCGGTTCGAACGTCTGTTTGATTTTGATTTAACAAAGCGATTAAAGCGGCTTTGAAATAAAAATTCTGTTGCGCTTGGCCTTTCAGTCGATGTGAGGCCAAAGATAAAGAAACATCAAAAGCTTGTGTTAATAAATCCAAATCAATGAACGTGTCTGTCAAGCTCATCATAATTTGGTTACCGGTTTCATCGGCCGGAATTAATTCTTTAAATTCATAGAACAAAGCCAGTTTATCAAGCGGCGCCATATTTTGGTTTTGAAGCATGGCTTCTTGGAACAAATCAGCCATTTCTTTTGTTTTCGGTACATCATGACGGATGATGAACAAAGACCGATATGTTTTCAGGGCGTTGGCATAATCTTTTTCTTGGCGGTAAAGCCCGTTGAGTGTTTCCAAAAGAGCGGCTTCAAAAGACGGTTCCCGATAAGCATAACGAAGGGTTTCAAGGGATTCAATGGCATTTGCCGGTGAAAGGCTTCCTTGCTTTAAATCAAGTAAAATCATTTGATAAAGGCTTTGTGCGCGTGCCGGTGATAAAACACTGTCATCTGCCGCTTTTTGAAAGAAAGACCGCGCCGCCGATTCATGACCTTGATGAAGTTCAACCAAACCGGCATAAAAAGCAAGCGTTTGTTTTTGATAAGCCGTTAACGCTTGGGATTGAATTTGAGTTAACAAAAAGGAAAGGCGATTGATTTGACCTTCCTGCCACAAAGCGGGAAGTGCTTGAAAAGCAAAGGATAAAAATAATCGCGGTGGCAGGCTTTGAGAAAATGCGTAAAAGGCATTGTCGGAAAGGGCTTGCGGATTTCGGATAAAGTCTCGCATTGTGATTAAAGAGGCGGGTGCTGCTGTTTTTTCAAGAAGCGCATCGGCTTCTTTTAACCGGCCTTCCGCCAAAAGAGCCGCCGCTTTTAAAGAAATCGTTTCGGCATCTTGGTAAACTGCCGGAATGCTGTCAATGCGATTTAATGCTTCCAATGCAAGATTTTGAGACAGGTACAGGCGCGCTAATGCTTTTTTAAACGGCGTTTTTCCGGATGCCGGCATCGCCATGATTAAATCTTGTAACCGATTGCGTTCTTTGTCAAAATCTTTTTTGTCGGCCGGATTTATGTCCGAAAAGTCCAAAATATCATTCCGCCGGGCTGTGACAAAAGCAATGGCATCATTCAAAAGCAAGCTGTCGGCAGCGGTTATAATCAATTGGTTGTTTTTGTATTCGGAGCGAATGCCGGGAATGCGGCTGATGAACACGAGGCCTTGATCGGTTTCAGGCAGTTCAAATGCTTGGGAAGCGTAGCGTTGTTCCATTTTTTGTTCATGCAGGCGCAAGGGAAAAACTTGAATTTCTTCGCCGGAAACCGGATCCGTGAAGAAAAGGGCTGATGTCGGTTCAATCTTGAACGTAAGTGCATTTTTTTCTTTTTGCGGATGAATTGCAATGACCGGATCTTCTTGCGGTTCCAACGAAAGCGATAAAATAAGGAACCGGCCGCGCCGATCCACAAACCAGTTATAATCCGGTGCCAACAAAAAGCGTAAAACAACGCCGTCGGAAGAATCAATTTGTTGAATTTCCCGCAAAACCGGGCTGTCCAAAGGCGGTACGGAACTGATTGTTTTTTGATTTAAAACAACGTATGCATACCCGTTGCGTTGAAAGACGGCAGTTTGTGTTTCTTCGCTGACCGGAATTAAGATGTCCGTTATTTTTTGCTGCGTTTCCGTGAGACGTGTTTCTATCGCCAGCGGTGCCGGCAATGTCGGTTGAGCGACAACGGTTTGAACCCAGAAAAACGATAAAAATGTCAGCAAAAGAGATTTCATAGGGCATTTTCCTTTGCATACGGATAAATCAAAATATCAATTTGGGGCGTGTCTGTTGCATTCATGTAGGCATAAACGGGAATAGAATCGACGTATCCGCCTTGTTTCAACAAATTGGCGATTTGAGCCGAAAACCCGATGGCATGTTCTGTGTCGGACACGTTTGCCGTCGTCCGAATGGCAATTTGGTTGGACAAGGTGTTTAACAAATAACCCAATGCTTGGACTTTTTCCGTTTGACCCGGCACCGGTATAAATTCGGTTGTGTCCGCAAAGATGTCTATCGGCAACGATAAAACAAGTTTATCGCTGTCCATGCGCAAACGGGCATTGTCGATTTGAATTGGCTTGCCGAGCAGGACATGATACAGATAATCTAAATTGACGCTGCGTTTGGGGAAGCTTTGAGTCAGCGTTGCCGTCCGAGCCGTCGGTAATCCTTGAACAACCGAAATCTCGGGGGCAGTTGTTAGCACCGGCGGCGTTGCCATTGCAAACAGCATGACAAAAAACGTCAGCAATAAAGAGACTAAATCCGTGAAAGTCAAAATCCATGCTTTATTGAGGGCTTCGTTTGGCATCAGAACCCTCCTTGTTGGTAAAAGTCAGGAAAATGGAAACGCTTCCGGCATTCCCTTTTTCAAAACCGACATGAACGGCTTGTTCGGGAATGTTCAAAGAAATCCAATATTCGGCGATTTTTTGCGCTCGGCGAGCGGCTAAATGGCTGTAGAGCGGATATGTTCCGTCTGCCGGTAAGTCAATGTAATGCGTTAAACCGATTTCATAAGATGATTCTGCGTGCGTTTGCAAAAAGTGAGCCATATTTTGAAAGAAATGTTTGGCTTTGGGCGTTAATGTTTCTTGAAACGGCTGAAAGACGTCTTTGTCCGGCAAGGTCACAAATAAAGTCTGACCATTCCAGCTTTGGTGAATTTGCGCTTCTTCAAAAGATTGGCGGAATAATTCTTGAGACGTTAAAACAGAACCTGCCGGCATAAAGGACGGATGAAAAAACGTTAACTTGGATTTTGAGGATTGAAAAGCAGATTGAACACTGGTGGCCACTGCGTCGATTTTAATTTGTTCAAAGTTTGAAACAGAAATGATTTTGATGAAAAAGCATAAAATCAGTAAAATCAACGATAGAAAAATAAAAGAAAAAGCTCCCCGCTTGTTGGAAGCCGTTGACGAAGTCGTTTCAAAGGAGGGGTCAAAAGTCATTTTAACCTCCTGTCGGGGCGGCCATTTCAAGGGTCAGCCGTCGGGCTGTTTCTGGCGGCATTTTTTCAAGGATGCCGGCGGCTTGAACCGGAGGCATGTTTTTTAAAATCTGCAAAGCCAAAGACGCATCAAGGCTTGTCAATAAAGTCGCGGCCTGTGCCGGTTTCATATGCGTGTAAATTCGAATCAGTTCCGCATTTTCTTTCAAATCCGTTTCAGAAGCACGGGCTTGCAGTTTTTCGGCCATTGCATTTAATTTTTGCTGTTGCTCGGTTAATTTCTTTTGCAACGTATTTAGTTCTTGTTCCTTTTTCATCAGGTCGTTTTGGCGCTTGTCGAGTTCGGCGCGTCGCAAGGATAATTGTTGCAAAACAAGCAGTTCGTTTTCCGTCAATGTTTGTGAGCGGCTGGTTTGAACCGGAACGGCCAGCATTTTTTCCCCTTGAGCAAACGCTTTTTGCAATTCAACCGATAACGTGTGCTCTTCTTTAATGTCATAAAACAAATCACCCATGCGAATGCTTAAGGACAATAAAACAACAAAAACGGCAATCGGCAGAAATTTAAACCAAGTGGTCAGACGTATCCGCATATTATGATCCTTTCAACCGTTGCAACGCTTCGAATAATTCCCGTTCCGCTTCCGATTGGTATGCATCCAAATTTTTTTCAAACGGGTGCGGGGCAGCGGCTTTTTTCGGACGCACGAAAGCCGGCGGTCGCGTATACGTCGTTGTTTCTTTTAACGGTGTTGACCGCGTGTGTGCTGCGTTTTTTTCCATCAACAAAACCAAATCATCCCGCAGTAGGTTGGCTTTGTTCATTTCGGTTTTTAATTGTTCGGAAATAGTTTGCGTACTTTGTTTAATTTGCGACAAAGTTGTTTCCGCATTTTGAGTCACTTCATGAAAAGATTGAACGGCTTTCAGAATTTCCTTTTTGCTTTCTTTAAACAAGCTTAACCGGTGATTTAAAATCATTGCGTAAATAAGGGCAACAATCAACAACACAATGATAACCAGATTTAAAAACATGTTCATTTCCATGTTATGCTCCCTTCAATCTGGTTTTATCAACGACAATTCGGACATTTTTTTGATCCGGCGTTAAGCGGCCTTGAAATAACGGAATGTTGCGGCACATCAACTGAATAGGTTTGTCTTCGAAAAAAGAAAGCGGCAGCATTTGGCCGGTTTTCCATTCCAAAATCGATTTAAACGGAACGACTTTTTGATCTAAAACGGCTTCGATTTCCAAAGGAACGCTCGCCACCGACGTTGTCAGCTTTTGATTCCATTCTTGTTTGAACCCGTCGGCACAATCCAATAAATCCGATTCGATTTCCATTTGTTGGATAACACGAGTCGGGAAAACAATGTCAAATAAACCGCTGCGCCGGTCTATCTGAACACTTAATCTGGCAATGCGCATGTCGCCGGAAGCCGCATCAATCAAGGCCGTTTGCGGATTTGTATCGATTCCTTCATATGTAAAAGGGGTTTGAAAAGCGTCTGCTAAATTTTGAACCAACGCTTTCATAAACTTTTCCAAAATGGTGCGTTCAATTTGTGTGTAGCGGCGATCTTCAAGCTGCATAGCCGCCGTTCCGCGCCGACCGCCTAAAGCCATGTCAATCAATGTATAGGCCAACATCGGATCAATGGAAACCAATCCCGGAATGTCTTTGTCTTTATCCATGAAAAACCCGAGCATCGCCGGCGTTTGAACCGTATCCAGATAGGTTCCGAGCTGTCCCGCAATAAAGGTACGCAGCGTCACGGAAATATCTTGGCCTTCCGTCAACCGCCGCAAAGTGGTAATAAATGTCCGGGCAAAGACATCCAAGCGGCGTTCAAAAGCCGGATGAGATTCGGATTTGATTTCATCTTTGGGCTTCAACAGGGTATTAAACGAATCCGGGGTCGTTTCCGCCGGAGACAAAAGAGCGTCGATTTCTTCTTGGCTTAAGATATTTTGCAGGGAATCTCTGGTTTCAATCATTGCCCTTGCCCTACAAATAATTCTTTGAATAAAACATCATTAATATGTGCCGGTGCAATCAGAAAGTTAATTCGTTCCAATAAAGCTTCCTTAACGCGGTATAAACTGCCGCTTTCTTGAAGCTCTGCCGGTGTCATTTCACGTAAATAAGTGTTGATGGCGTCTTGAATGCGCGGCAAAACGGCGGAAATTTCCCGTTTGTCGGAAGCTTTGGATAATTCAAGCGCTATGCTGGTTTCAATGAATGTGTAATGCGCTTCGTTGGGTTTCAGGTTGATTTTCATCGGCGGCAGTTCGACAAAATAAAGGCCGTCTTGTCCCGTCAGCGTCAAACCGGATTCGGGTTGATTTTGAAAAGACGGTAAAGATAAAGATGTTTTCGGAAAAAAGACAAGATACATCCATGCTAAAGCACCGCAAAGAAGCAAAATCAAAAGCACTTTCCATCCGAAACCGGACTTCGTTTCGTTCGATTCTGGTTTGTCTGTATCGATTTTATCTTCAAACATCCTGTTTTCCCGCTCTTACATACACTTTTTTAAAAGTCTACCCGAAGAGTGGTTAACAAGTAGTTATGAAAAAGATTCTTTTCCCAAAATGCTCTTTAAGCCGAAACTTGTTCCGTTTGTGTCTTCGCTGCCGTTTTCGGTTTACGAGGGCGGCGAATTTGTTTAACGGGTTTTTCTTCTGTTTCGCACGGAATCGGTGTGGTCATAAAAGAAAGGTGAGGCGGCAACGTATCCGATTGAGGTGCTGTTTTTTCTTCTTCCACCAAGACGGGTTTTTCTTCCGATACCGGCGCCGGCTCTGTTGTTTTTTCCGGGATAACTTCCACTTGTTCGGCCGCAACCGGTTCGCCCGAAACAACAGGCGGTTTGTCATTGGCGCAAGCCAAAGCATAAATGCGTTGGTAATGATCGGCGTATTGCAGACAGATTTCGCTTAAAATCGTATCATTATGCCGGGCATCTTTTGCCGCCGTTTGATATTTTTCGCTTAATTGAATAGCCGTTCCCCGCATCCGGCCGCACGGTCCCGAACTGTCAAAAACCGTGTTTTTGGTGGGCATGTTTGAATTGTTACGACGATTATTGTTAAAATGCGGATAGCGTCCGCCTGCGCGATTTTTATTTGAAGATTGCTTCATCCTATTATAACCAATGTTTGTTATTTTTTATGCTGTTCACCGGCATTTGAACCTTTCCCGGCCGATGGCACTTTGAAAACATACAGAACTTTCAAATAAAAAGCAATCTTTTTTTTTAACGGCGACATAAAAATGTAACAATCTGTAACAATCATTGATTTGTACTTTTGATTGTTCTTGAGTAGATTAAAGCTAACAGTTTAGTGAAGGATACAAAAATGATTGCTGATATTTCGCGTATTTTATCTGAATATAAAGTCTGCCAAAAGACGTTCCGCAGCTCTATTTTCGCTGTCGGTGTCGGCGTGCATTCGGGTGCAAAAGCTAAAATTTCGTTCCATCCGGCGCCGATTGACACGGGGCTTGTGTTTCGGCGGATTGATGTGACGGATAGAGAAAACAGCATTCCGGCAACGTATGAATATGTTGTCGATACAAAAATGTGCAGCTGTTTCGGTAACAAAGCCGGTGTGACGGTTTCAACGGCCGAACATGTGATGGCGGCATTGTCTGCTTGCGGCGTTACAAATGCTTACATTGACGTTGACGGACCCGAAATCCCGATTATGGACGGTAGTGCGCGCGATTTTGTCTTTTTGTTTGACTGTGTCGGCTTGATTGAACAGGATGCTCCGTTAAAGGCTTTAAAAATCAAAAAAGAAGTCTCCTTTACGGATGACAAAGGCATTACCGTTTCATTGTCTCCGGCGCAAGAGGGATTGACTTTTGATTTTGCCATTGATTTCCCGGCTCGGATTATCGGGCATCAGGAAACAAAATTCACCTTGTCCAAAGACAGCTTTAAAAAAGAAATTGCCTATGCGCGGACATTTTGCCAGTTGCAGGAAATCGAATATCTGCGTTCGCTTGGGTTAGCGCGCGGCGGTTCGTTGGAAAATGCAATCGTTGTGAACGGCGATTCAATTATGAATCCGGAAGGATTGCGGGACGAATTGGAATTTGTGCGTCATAAAACTTTGGATGCCGTCGGGGATTTGTATCAGGCCGGAATGCCGATTATCGGTGCTTTCAAAGGCGAAAAATCCGGGCATTATCACAACAACATGTTGTTGCGCGAAGTCTTTAAAGATGCATCCAACTATGAAATCATCGATTTAAATGAATCGGTTGAAGAAGCCGAAAAAAACGTTGCCGTTGCGTAAGTTATCCGATCATAACACGGCGCATCATTTCTAATGTTTGTTGAGCAATCGGGCGGGCTTTATCGGCGCCTTCTTCCAATATGGCATCAATTTGGGCGGGATGATGGATTAAATCATTGTATTTTTCTCTGGGTTCCGCCAGTTTTTGATTCATAACATCAAACAACATCTTTTTGGCGTCTCCGTAACCGATGCCGCCTGTTTCAAACAAATGCCGCATTTCTTGAACTTGAGCCGGTGTCGCAAAGCATGTGTACAGTTGAACAATCGTCGATGTATCGGGATTTTTAGGTTCATTCGGCAACTTGCAGTCTGTTTTGATTCTCATAATGCTTTTTTGAAGTGTTTTTTCATCACAGAAAATCGGAATGACATTTTGATAACTTTTGCTCATTTTCCGACCGTCCAATCCCGGAATAATGCCGGTTTCTTCGGAAATCAAAGGAATGGGCAGTTTGAACAGGTTTTTACCGTAAAGGTGATTAAAGCTGCCGGCAATGTCGCGCGTAAATTCAAGATGCTGTTTTTGATCTTTCCCAACGGGAACGGCATCGGCTTGATAAGCCAAAATATCGGCAGCCATTAAAATCGGATACGTGTACAATCCCATGTTGATGCCGTCATCTGGATCTACACCGGCCAACGTATTTTTTTCGACAAGCGCTTTATAGGAATGTGCTCTGTTCATCAATCCTTTGGGCGTTACGTTCATCAGCAAAGAGGCAATTTGAGGCACTTGCGGAATGTCGGATTGCCGGAACAGAACGGATTTTTCCAAATCAAGTCCGAGCGCTAAAAAAATGGCAGCGATTTCATACGTATCGCGTTTTAAATTTTCTTTATTTCTGACAAAATTAAGGGCATGTAAATCAGCAATAAAAACAAAAGTTTTCCGAGCCGTTTTCGAAAAATTCAAAATCGGATGAATCGCTCCGATTAAATTGCCTAAATGCGGTGTTCCCGTCGGCTTAACGCCTGTTAAAAGAATTTTGTCGTTCATGTTTAGCTTCATCCTCCATTGTCGGTTTTTTATCATAAAAGGCTTTTACTTGGCAATAAAATTTTGAAATCGCGCAGATGAAACGCATATTTTCTTTATTTCTTGACAAAATGACAAAAAGAGATAAACTACTGTCCTGCTTTGTCTATAGATAATAAGGAATTAAAAAATGAAAGCAAAAATCGTTGTTTTAGGGAACGAAAAAGGGGGTACGGGGAAATCCACTTTGGCGATGCATTTGATTGTGACATGGTTGCGCGAGGGCAAAAAAGTCGCGGCTGTTGATTTGGACGGGCGGCAAGGGACGCTTTCCAGATACCTTCAAAATCGCAAAGAGTTCGCAACGAAAAACGGTGTGACGCTACCGATGCCGGATTATGTGCGCATGAATAATATTTCGAACGAAATTTTGTTTTTGCGGTCTCAATTAGAACGTCTCTCCAACGATTATGACATCATTGTGCTGGACACGCCGGGAGCTGATACGGCTTTGACGCAGGAAGCTTTGTTCCAAGCGGATACGCTGATTACGCCGATTAACGACAGCTTGTTGGATTTGGATGTTTTGGGCGTCGTGGATGGGGATACGCTACGCATCAAAGGACCCAGCCATTATTCGGAACGCATTTGGTCTGTGCGGCAAAAACGTAACTTAATGAAAAAAGCGCCGCTCAATTGGATTGTGGCACGCAATCGGTTGTCTCCGTTTAAAAACAAGAATAAACAAATGATGGAAGGCTTGTTAAGCGCGCTTTCCGAACGAATTCATTTTAAGGTCGCCGGCTCGATTACGGACCGTGTTGTGTTCAGGGAATTGTTCCTGAAAGGTCTGACCATGATGGATTTACGAGAAAATGGCTTGCATATGCCGCTGTCTATGTCTAGTATAGCAGCTAGACAAGAAGTGCGTTCGCTCGCGAACAGCGTCTTTTAACAGTAACAGAGGGAGTTTTGCATGAAAGTAGTCATGGTGGGGACAGGCTATGTCGGGCTTGTCACGGGGACATGTTTTTCGGATTTCGGGCATACGGTCGTATGTGTTGATAAAGATGAATCCAAAATTAAAGGGCTTCAAAACGGCGTGTTGCCGATTTATGAACCGGGGTTAGATGAGGTTATTGACCGCAACGTCAAAGCGGGCAGATTGTTCTTCTCATCCGACTTGGCCGAATCGATGCACGACGCGGATGCGGTTTTTATCGCGGTCGGAACGCCGTCTCGGAAAGACAACGGTCATGCAGATTTAACGTATGTGTTTGACGCTGCCAAAGAAATCGGCCAAGCCATGAAACGCTATACGGTTGTTGTGGATAAATCGACGGTTCCGGTCGGGACGGCTCAAGCTGTTCAAAAAATCATCCGAGAAGCGAATCCGAATGCTGACTTTGATGTGGTGTCTAATCCGGAATTTTTGCGCGAAGGGTCGGCTATCGGTGACTTCAGTTGTCCGGATCGGATTGTGGTCGGTGCTGAAACAGACCGGGCGCAGGATGTGATGCGGGCTTTGTATAAGCCGTTGACGGACAAAGGCCATACCCTGATTATGACAACACGGGAAACGTCTGAATTGATTAAGTATGCAGCAAATGCGTTCTTGGCGATGAAAATTTCATATATTAACGAAATCGCCGATTTGTGTGAACAATGTCATGCAGATGTGAAGGATGTTTCTAAAGGGATTGGGCTGGACAGCCGAATTGGCGAAAAGTTTTTAAATCCGGGGCCGGGATACGGCGGTTCTTGTTTCCCGAAAGACACATTGGCGTTGTTAAAAACGGCGCGGGATTACGGATGCCCGATTACGTCCATTGAAACGACGGTTTTGGCAAATGCGAATCGCAAAAAGAATATGGCTGATCGAATTATTCGGCTGTGCGACGGCGTTGCCGGAAAACGAATTGCGGTGTTGGGCGTTACTTTTAAAGCAAACACGGATGACATGCGGGATGCGCCGAGTCTGACCATTTTACCGGTTTTAAAAGAAGCCGGCGCCGAAATGGTCATTTATGATCCGCAGGGGTTGAAAGAAGCGCAAAAGATTTTCGGAAATGATTTTGCGGATTGGACAACGGACATGTACGCCGCTTTGGCAAATGCCGATGTCGCGGTTGTTCTGACGGAATGGAATGAAATCAAAGCGCTGGGTTTGGATAAAGCCAAGCAATTGATGAAAGGGGATCAACTTATTGATTTGCGTAATTTGTTCGAACCGGCAGATGTTCAGGCAAAAGGCCTGCGTTACTATGGTATCGGTCGGATTATGTAAGATTGATGTAAGATAAAGGATGCCTTGAAAGAACCGCCTCCGTTATGGGGGCGGTTTTTTGATGGAAAAGAAGCGGGTTTACAAGACCTGCTTTTTTTATGAAAAAAGTACTTGAACGAACGAAAAA
>CALGXF010000041.1 GCA_937935995.1 uncultured Alphaproteobacteria bacterium | reverse complement strand
GATCTCCCCCCCCAGAGTCAAGCGGAAAAATACATAAAAAAACACCCCGCAAGAGCGAGGCGTTTTTCGAAGTTTAATCTAGGCTATGTGAAAAGCGGCTATCTTTTCGACCAACTCATCTAAAGCCTTCTTATCATTTTCTTTCGGCGTTCCTTTGGCCAAAACCGGCGGTAAAATCGGAACATCTTTTAAGTTCCCCAACATTCCGGTAACCTGTTTATCCACCAAAGTTCCCCAGCTGTACGAACCGATTAAGCCAATATACTTTAACGTCGGCTTCAAAATATTGGCCAAGAAAATCGGCATGACGACGGCCGGATGAGGCCCGGTCAAAACCGTTGGTGTTGCGACAACCAAGCCCATACTGTCAATTAAATCACTGGCCAGTCCTGTCGCATTCAAATGAACGGCGTCATAGTATTTCACTTGAATTCCTTTTTCCGTTAACCGCTCCGTCATGTAATCAACCATTTGATCCGTTGACCCATACATCGACACACCGACGATAACAACTTGATTTTTCTTGTTCGGCGATGTCCATTCTTTATACAAATCAATAATAAATGACGGCTTTTTATAAATCGGCCCATGAGACGAAGCAATCATCTTCGGTGCCCTTTCTTCCACGCGCGGAATGTATTTTTGGAAAATGCGCGCAAACGGTTGCATGATTTCGGCATAATATGCTTTTGCCAACGGAATTAGCCGTTCATCGTCTTCCCAGAACAAATCAAAGTTCGTTGCATGTGCGCCGAAAAAGTCCGTTGTAAACAAAATTCCGTCTTCTTTTAAATAAGTAAACATCGTATCCGGCCAATGCACCCACGGCATCATCATGAATTCCAAAGTTTTGTCACCCAAGCTGATTGAATCACCGTCTCCGACAACAATATAATCATCCTCTTTTAACGGCAGAAAACCCATCGTAATTTCTTTGCATTTTTGATTGGTCACAATTTTTGCCATCGGGTATTTTCTCAACAATCCCGGCAAAGCACCCGAATGATCTTGCTCCCCGTGATCCGCAATAATATAGTCAATATGATCGATATGAAGTTCGTTTAATTTTTCTTCGATATCTTGTTCAAAGGGCGGATAAACCGTATCAATCAAAGCAATTTTCTCGCTGCCTTTAATTAAATAAGAATTATAACTGGTTCCTTCCTCCAACGGCATCAGCTGGTCAAACAAAGGCCGACGCGGATCTTTTGAACCGACAGCATATACATTTTCAATAACTTTTTGTATGGACATTTATTGTCTCCTTTCTTCTTCAAGGTAAAGGAAAAGCCGGCATTTGACAAGACTTGTTTTAAATTTTTTTAAAGCACATAAGAATTCCGGCCGAACAATCGTCCGGCCGGATAAACGTTCATTAATTAATCATCCCAGTACAAATCTCTGGCATTTTTATCCGTTTTTGTAATTTCAATAGCTAACCCGTTCGCACGGTATGTTTGTTTTGAAAACAGTAAATACCAAAACGGAGAAGAATTTTCGCTGTCAACAACCATGTTGACCACTGAATTGCCGCCAATCTTTTCGGCCTTTTTAATCAAATCATCATAAATATACACATCACCGGAACAAATCAATCCCAACAAAATACATGTCCGTGTATATTCACCACGAACAGAACCTTTAATTTTATATTCCTTTACCGATATCCGTGTCTTATAGTTAATCGGCAACTTGGTTGTCCCTTCCAATTCATTTAAAGAAGAACATCCCGCCAAACAACACACACATAAAATGATTAACAGAAATTTTTTCATCTTTGCCTCCTTGTAACCTGTTTCTTATAACATACGATGCGATGTTTTTGCAAGCTCCTTCTTGAAATATTTCAACCGACGCCTCATCTTTTGAATATGATGAAAAAAGGAATTGATTTATTCATACAAATATTTGCTTTTTTGTTTTTTGGACTGGCTCTGTGGCTGGTTTACAACGAGATTCGTAAAATCGGATGGCATCATTTGCTTGATTTGATTTCCAGCACGCCTTTTTGGGTCTTATCAACCGCACTGGCCTTTACCTTATGCGATTACATTGCTTTTTCGGGATACGATTTTTTAGCCTTAAAATACATCGGCAAAAAATTGCCTAAAGAAAAAGTCGTCGAAGCCGCCATGATTAGCTTTTCCGTCACCAATACGACAGGGCATGCGTACATCGCCGGCGGTTCTTTGCGATACATGCTGTATTCCAAACTCGGATTGACGGAATTGAACGTTCTCAAAATGATTGCGTTCGAAAGCTTGACATATCTGCTCGGCATGGCATGCGTATTTGATCTTTCCTTAATCTTGTCCGGTATTTTTCATTTAACGCCGGGAACAACGGACATTCGGTGGTTTTATATGGGTGCCGTCGTTGTGTCCCTGCTGGTTATTCTCTATTGGATTTTTGTCATTCTGCCCAGACGAAAAATCAATTTTAAGAACATTGAAATTCTGGCACCTTCTCCGAAAATAACCCTTTTACAAATGCTGGTCGGCGGATTGGATATTATCGCCGCTTCATTGGTTTTCTATACCTTGCTGCGATTTCACATGGACGTTAACATCATTCACGTTTTTACGATTTTCACGTTAGCCCAGCTCATCGGCATTTCAACACAGGTGCCGGGCGGACTGGGAGTCTTTGAAGGCGCTTTTTTGTATTTATTTGTTCACACACCAGAGGAAAAAGGCGGTATTTTAGCCGCCCTCATTACATTCAGAATTTTATACTATTTCGTTCCGTTAGGCTTAACAGGCCTCTTCTTCACGGGAACACAAATCAAAAAGCTGATTAAAAAAGGGAGCTGAAGCTCCCTTTGTTTAACGCATTAAACATCCGTCGCCTTCCCAAGAATACCCGACGATAATGTCATCTTGAGTCGTAAACATCGTCTTGCAATAATAATCGAATGTTTCACCCAAAGAATCGCCATACGGGTTATAGGCAGAATCTTCACCGAGCGCCGTGTAATTCGGTGCTTCGCCCGGGACATTCACCTGCCGCTCTTTAATATAAGTAAACAATTGACGACCCGGCGCAATCGTCTGCATGTCTACCGGTGCGCCCCATGTCGCCACCAACTGCGCTTCAGACTGCCCCAGCCAAGAATGCAGCATATCGTCATACGACTGGACAGACCGGCACGAAGCCAATGCCAAAACGCCGACCAGCCCCGTGGCAAATAATTTTGTTTTTGTCATGATGTTTCTCCTTTTTTTGATAAAGAACAAAATGGATATAGCAACTAAAAAGAGCAATATCAAGCGCTTGTTTTCTTTATTTTAATACATGCGACAATATGATTGACAGGATTTATCAATAATTTTATTCTACTTATAGTTGCATATCCGACTCGGTTTTAAGCAACGCGTGCAATCCATAGAGATTGCCAAAACTAACAGATAAAAAGGAGATTAAAAATGACTACATTAGGAACACGTTACCCAACTTTAGCTTTTCACACCGGCGGTGTCGGTCAAGCCGATGACGGTATTCCACCGCAACCGTTTGAAACGTTCTGCTATGACTCTGCTTTAAAACAAGCCAAAATTCAAGACTTCAACGTTATTCCGTACACATCCGTATTGCCGCCGGAATTATTCGGCAATATTGTGCCGGTTGAACAAGTTGAAAGCACGTTCAAACACGGGGCTGTTTTGGAAGTCATTATGGCCGGTAACGGTGCTCGGATTGAAGACCACAAAGCGATTGCAACCGGTATCGGTATCGTTTGGGGTAAAGACAAAAAAGGCAATTTCTTGGGTGGATGGGCTGCCGAATATGTTGAATATTTCGACACCTATATTGATGATGATATTGCCAAATCACATGCTGAAATGTGGTTGACGAAATCGATGAATCACGAATTGGAATTGCGTGGTGTTGACAAACACAGTGAATTCCAAATTTTCCACAACTACATCAATATCACACAAAACTTTGCTTATTCGCTGACAGCATTGGGCTTCTTGAACTTCGAATATGCCCCGGTTGTTGAAATCAAAAAATAAGAAACACAGGCAGGAGTGTCCGACGGGCACTCCTTTTTCTGCTTTAAATGAGGTAAATAAAAATGGCACAAAATAAATCTGCACCAGCAAAAACGCCCGCCATGTCGACTGCCGGCAAAATGGGTGTGTTTGGATTAGCCGGTATTGTGGTCAGCTCGATGATTGGAGGCGGCATTTTCAGTTTGCCTCAAAATATGGCTCAAAGCGCATCCATCGGAGCTGTTTTAATCGCTTGGCTCGTGACCGGATTCGGAATGTACTTCATCGCAAACTCTTTCCGGATTTTGTCAATGGCAAAGCCCAACTTAACAACCGGTATTTACATGTACAGCAAAGAAGGATTCGGCCCTTACATGGGATTTACCATCGGATGGTCTTATTGGCTTTGTCAAGTATTCGGCAATGTCGGATATGCCGTCATTACAATGGATGCTTTGGATTATTTCTTCCCGGGTGTTTTCACGGGCGGAAACAATCTTTATTCCATCATCGGCGGGTCAATCTTAATTTGGGGATTTAACTTTTTAGTTTTACGCGGCATGCAACAAGCCAGCGTTATCAACTTGATTGCAACAATCGCCAAAATGTTGCCCATCTTTTTGTTCATTATCATCATGCTGTTCTTCTTCAATATTGATAAGTTTGACTTTGATTTCTGGGGTCAAGCCATCGCCGGCAAAGTTAAATCTTTAGGTCCGGTCGGAACGCAAGTAAAAAGCACGATGCTTGTCACTTTGTGGGCTTTCATCGGGATTGAAGGTGCCGTCGTTTTATCAAACCGCGCGCGCAGCCAATCTGATGTCGGTAAAGCAACATTGATGGGGTTCTTGGGCTGTTTGGTTATTTACGTTCTGCTGTCCATTTTACCATACGGGTTCATGACACAAGCCGAACTGGCAGTTGTTCCGGATCCGTCGACAGCCGGTGTTTTGGAAAAAGCTGTCGGCCCGTGGGGTGCTTGGTTGATGAACATCGGATTGATTGTCGCTACGTTGGCCAGCTGGCTGGCTTGGACGATGATTACCGCACAAATGCCGCAATCTATGGCCGAAGACGGCGCAATGCCGAAAGCTTTTGCCAAAGAAAATGCAGCCGGTTCTCCGTCCGTTTCTTTGTGGGTCACAAGCTTCGCCATGCAGCTGGGCATGTTGTTAGTTTACTTTTCCAACAACGCGTGGAACATGATGTTGTCCATTACGGCCGTTATGGTGTTACCTGCTTATTTAACAAGCACAGCTTACTTATGGAAAATCTGTGAAGACGGCGAATATCCGTCCGATACGCCGACAAAACGGTCTGCCGCTTTGATTACCAGCGTCTTCGGATCGATTTATGCTTTATGGTTGATTTACGCAGCCGGATTGAATTACCTGTTGATGGCAGCCATTTTGATTGCCTTGGGTATTCCGGTTTATGTTTGGGCCAGAAAACAACATCAAAACGGACAGCCTGTCTTTAAAAAGGCTGAAACCGGATTGGCTGTGATTATTGTTGGTCTGGCGGTGTTTGCGATTTATGCGCTTGCACGCGGCATCGTTAAAATTTAACATTCATCCACAAAAAGAAAGCGGCAATTTATTTTGCCGCTTTTCTTTTAAACACCAAACACCGAACAATACCCGCCAAATCCGGGTAGGAGGCAATCAGTTCGAATCCAGCCTCCCCAGCCAAAACCGTTACATCCTTTTCCTGTCCCTGACCGATTTCAAAAAACAAACGCGCCTGCGGTTTTAAAGCTAAACCGACAGAGGCCACAATAGCCCGATAAGCATCCAACCCATCCGCGCCGCCATCCAAAGCCGCCATCGGATCATATAACCGAACGGTTTTATCTAATGTTGCCACCGTTTGTGTCGGAATATACGGCGGATTGGCCACAACAATATCAAATTGCCCCAACCCTTGCAAATAATCCGGGTTCGTCCAATCGCGATGTTCAAACGATGCTTTTGGAAAATCACACGCATTTTCGCGCGCAATCTTTAATGCTTGTTCCGATGCATCTATCCCGATGCCTTGCGCGTTCGGATATTCACTCAAGCACGCCAACAGCAAACATCCGCTGCCGGTTCCCATATCAAGAATGCGATATTGACCTTGTTTATCCGGGAACAACCGTAAAACGGCATCAATAAGTGTTTCCGAATCCGGGCGCGGATCCAACGTGTCTTTTGAAACTTTAAGCTCCAACGACCAAAACCCTTTATGACCGATAATTTTAGCCACCGGCTCTCCTTGCAACCGCCGATGCACATAAGAAGCCAATTGCGTTTCATCCGTCGTTTCGGCCACAAAATAGCGCGCATCCAAAAGCGGCGTATCGGAAACCGCTTTGAGTTGTTCCGCCAACTGATGAACCAATTTATCCATTTTCGAAAGCAGACAATTTTGCCAATTGATCTTCTTCAATCAGCGCTTTGACAAATTGATCCAACCCCGGCCCGGCCATCACTTCATCCAATTGATAAACCGTTAAGTTGATGCGATGGTCCGTCACGCGTCCTTGCGGATAATTATATGTTCGAATCCGTTCAGACCGGTCACCGGAACCGACCTGTTCTTTTCGGGAAGAAGATTGTTCTTCTTCAATTTTACGGCGTTCAATATCATATAATTTAGCCCGAAGCCGTGCCATCGCTTTGTCTCTGTTTTTAAATTGAGACCGCTCTTCTTGACATTCCACCACAATGCCCGTCGGGATATGTGTCAACCGCACAGCACTGGATGTTTTGTTGACGTGCTGGCCACCGGCGCCGGAAGAACGGAATGCATCCATTTTAATATCTTTTTCTTCATCAATATGAATGTCCACGTCTTCGGCTTCCGGTAAAATAGCCACCGTTGCCGCCGATGTATGAACCCGACCGCTGGCTTCCGTTTCCGGAACACGTTGTACCCGATGCGCTCCGGATTCAAATTTCAAATGCGCAAACACGTTATTGCCGGAAATCCGCGCGACAGCCTCTTTATAACCGCCTAATCCCGTTTCGTTTAATTCCATCGCTTCAAATCGCCAACCTTTAAAAGATGCATACCGTTCATACATCCGAAATAAATCAGCCGCAAACAAAGCCGCCTCTTCACCGCCCGTACCGGCACGCACTTCCAAAATCGCGTTTTTTTCATCCGCCGCATCCTTCGGCAACAACAATAACTTGACTTCTTGTTCCACCGTCGGCAACTCTTCTTTCAACGCATAGTATTCTTCCGATGCCAACGCTTTTAATTCTGGATCATCGGCCTCTTTCATCATGGTGTCGGCTTCCTCTAAATCAGCCTTCATTTTTTTCCATTTTCGGCCGGCTTTCACCACATCTTCCAATTGACTTTGTTCTTTGGATAACTTAACGATTGTTGCCCCGTCCGACGTTTGCGACAACAGAGCGTTTAATTCTTCATACCGCTCAATAATCGTTTCCAACTTTATTTCAAAACTCATTTTAAACCTCTTTAAAGAAAATAGATGACATCAAGGGGTGTTTTCATCCCTTTGTTTTATTCGCAAAAACCCGCTAACGATTTTTCAAAGCTTCGGCAGACAGCTTAATTCGAGACCGCACAGCCCCCGCCGGCCCTAACGGTTTTATTTTTTCACCGTCAACATAAATGTCCATGCCGCCGGCATTACCCGTCTTCAACATCATGTTTTCACTGTCATCCGGAACATCAAATGTTTCACCGGCCTTTAAAACACGATTAAAGATAAACATATCTTCATCTTGGATTTCCAACCACACATCCTGGTGAGCGACAATCTTAATCCGGGTCAGCGGTTCAACCGGTTGCACCGGTGTGACCGGTTCGGCTTCAGCCGTTTCAACCACAGGTTCCGTTTCCTCAACCACAACCGGAATCGGCGTCATTTCAGCCTCAGCCTCGACAATCGGCGGCAAAACAGCCTCTTTTTTCACCTGTTCATAAGATGCAAAATACCAAACGCCCCAAACCAAAGCAATCACAAACAATCCCGCCAAAATATAAGACACTGTCGGCATCATGCTGGAACGTTCCGGAATCGGCATAATAACCGGCTTTGGTGTCAAGAAATCCGTTTCCTTTTTGTATTGTTCAATTAAAGCGTCGGCATCCAATCCCAAATAAGTCGCATATGTTTTTAAAAACCCGATGGCATAGACTTGTCCGGGGAAAACATCGTATTGACTGTTTTCCAAAGCTTCCAAATAAGAAGAACGAATACACAGCTGGTCGGCAATGCGTTTGACTTCCCGGCGGCGTTTTTGACGCGCACGAGCAAGAATCTGACCAACTTTCAAATCCGTTTCTTCTTTTTTATCTTCCGTCGACGCCTCGACAGTCATTTGTTTTGCTTTTGCCATTTATTCAACCTTTTGTTATGATTTTCTATCCTATCAAGGTTTAAAAATTTTTCAATCCTTTTTTAAAAAAAATCAATGAATTGAAAGTGAATCAAAAACAAAGTCAAAACAGCCCCGAAAGCCAAGTGCGGACCGTATGCGCCGCAACGTCTGCGCATCACGACCGACCAGACCCAAAAAGAGACAACCGAAATCATTAAAAGCGCGCTTAATCCCCAAAGCCCGAACCAAGCTCCCAAAGCCGTCAACATTTTCACGTCGCCGCCACCGAAGCTGTCTTTCATAAAAGGGTGAACAATCAAAACAGAAACGGTCGGCAACAGATACCCGTACACAGCGCCTACAAAACTGGCTGCCGGCGTAATTTCTCCGCCCCAAATGCTGAACCCGAATCCTAAAAACAACAACGGGATTGTCAAAACATCCGGCAGCAAATAATATTGATCGTCGATTGCCGTTAACAAAGCTAAAAGACAGAATAACATTTTCAGCCAAATTTGGGCTTGCGGCGCAAACGTTACGTCACTGACCCGAAAGAAAAAGGCCAATAAAAAGCCCCACATAATGCCATAACAAATCAACTCCATCCACTTTTCGCGCAAAAGAGGACGCCGGCGGGAAGAAATGCCGCGCGGCCATCTGGGTCTGTGCCAAACCAATGCCAAAGCCGTGCCGGGATCTGTCGGCAGGAATTTACCGAACCGGCTGGCAATCAACGGAACACACAAACCGAAGATAAAGGCAAAAATAAAAGAGCTCATCACTTTTGTTCTTTCCTATTTGATGACGTTACGGCTTGACTGTATCGTGTTTTATTCGAAATTGCAACCTCTCGTTTGCGGAAAATGAAAAACTTTAAAAAAGACTCCCTTTTTTTCGGATTTCATCCTATATTAAGTAAAAATAAAAAACGAAAGGAAACAAAAATGACACAACAAACACCTCGACCCGTTGTCTTATGCGTCTTGGACGGATGGGGATATCGGGCAGACAAACAAGATAATGCGATTGAAACCGGCAACACACCGAATTGGCATCGTTGGATGAAAGAATATCCGACTGCAACCATGCACACATCCGGATTGGATGTCGGTTTGCCGGATGGGCAGATGGGCAACTCGGAAGTCGGTCACACCAACTTGGGCGCTGGCCGCGTTGTCATGCAGGATTTGCCGCGCATTGACCAAGCTATTCAAACCGGTGAAATCAAATCAAATCCCGTGTTGTTGGATCTCATTGCCAAGTTAAAGGAAACCAAAGGTCGCTGCCATCTCATGGGACTGATGTCTCCGGGTGGTGTTCATTCCCATATGAATCATTTTATTGCGTTGGCCAAAATTTTAGATGAAGCCGGGATTCCCGTTTGTGTCGATGCTTACTTGGACGGCCGGGATACACCGCCCGATTCCGGACGCGGGTATGTCGAACAGTTTACACAAGAAACCAAAGACTTAAAAAACACGCACATTGCCGTTGTTTGCGGTCGGTATTATGCGATGGACAGAGACAATCGGTGGGAACGCGTTACATTGGCATATGATGCGTTGGTTAAGGCGGATGCGCCTCGTTTTAAAACAGCCGATGAAGCTATCCGCGCTTCTTATGAGGCCGGTGTAACGGATGAATTCATGAAGCCGGTTATCATCGGAGATTATGACGGTATGAAAGACGGCGACGGCGTTTTGATGGTGAACTATCGTTCCGACCGAGCCAGAGAAATTTTGGAAATGCTGCTCAATCCGACATTTGACAAAGCGGCTCGTTCTCAAGTCATTCATTTTGCGGCGGCTGCCGGCATGGCCGAATACTCCGAAGCCCACAATCAATGGCTGAAAACACTTTTCCCGCCGGTTGAATTAAAGCATATTTTCGGAGAAGTTTTGGAAGAAAACAATAAAACCCAGTTGCGCATTGCCGAAACGGAAAAATACGCGCATGTCACGTTCTTCTTTAACGGCGGCGAAGAAAAGATGTTCAACGGGGAAGAACGCATTTTGGTGCCAAGCCCCAAAGTCGCCACATACGATTTAAAACCCGAAATGTCGGCGTATGAAGTAACGGATAAATTGGTAGAAGCTATTTTATCCAAAAAGTTCGATGCCGTTATCGTTAATTACGCCAACGGTGACATGGTCGGGCATACCGGAATAATGGCGGCTGCCGTCAAGGCCGTCGAAGCAGTGGATGAATGTATCGGACGGGTTGAAAAAGCCGTTTGTGAAGTCGGCGGAACAATGTTTGTTACGGCGGATCACGGCAATGCGGAATTAATGAAAGACCCGAAAACCGGTGCGCCGTACACTGCACATACGACATTACCCGTTAAAGCGGTTTTAGTTTGTCCGCCGGCAGATGTCACCGGATTGCAAGACGGTCGATTGGCCGATGTTGCACCGACTTTGCTGGACTTGATGAATCTGCCTAAACCTGCGGAAATGACCGGACATTCTTTATTGAAGAAAGGCTAATATGACCGGACGGCATCTCTTCTTTTTATGCTTCAGCGTCTTTTTGACCGGATACGGCATAAATGCGCATGCGGTGCCGTCTTCCGATGATTTGGAAAAACTGCAAGCTCAAATCAAAGAAGAACAGAAAACCCATCGGGCGCTTCAACGCAAAGCGCAAGACGTTGCGACTGAAGTGTCCGGAGTTCAAAAGAAAATGGTCAAAGCGGCCGAAACGGTTCAGGATTTTGAAGAAACGTTGACGCAATTGGAAAAAAAACGCGCAGAGTTGGAGCAAGAAGAAGCCCACATGAATGCGCGGCTGATGCAACGGCAAAGCCAACTGGTCAAAATGATGAGCGCTTTACAGAAAATGGCGATTAATCCGCCGGAAACGCTTTTTTTCCAACCGGATAATCCGATACGAACATTGCGCAGCTCGTTGTTATTGAAAGAAGGTCGGGCACCGTTGCAGGCTCAAACCGAAAAACTGCGTCAAGATTTGGATACTTTGGCGTCTTTACAGGCCGCTTTGCGCGCACAAGCTTCCCAAATCAAGGTCGCTTCCAAACGGCTTGAAGATGAAAAAAGCAATATGGAAAAGCTGATGAAACAAAAATTCATTCTGCAAACCCACTTTGAAGCCGAAAGCCAACAAGCCAAACAAAAAAGTATCGAGCTTGGCAAGCAAGCAAAAGATCTTCAGGATTTATTGCAAAAATTGGATAGGGAACGGCGCAAAACATTATCTTTGGCGCATAAACAAAAACCGATTTTCAACATCCCGATGCCGGCCAGAAATGATTCGGCCTTTTATAAATCAAAAGGCAATCTTCCGTTGCCGGCACGCGGCCGAATTATTCAAACTTACGGGGAAAAATTGGAATCCGGCCTGACAACCAAAGGGCTTACGTTGCAAACAAGAAGTGCTGCTCAAGTTGTGGCGCCTTTTGACGGAACGGTCTTGTTTGCCGGCCCGTTTAAAAGTTACGGAAATTTGTTGATTGTTGAACACGGAGACGGTTATCATTCTTTGTTGGCAGGGTTGGGAACAATCAACGCCAATGTCGGGCAAAACATTTTAACGGGAGAACCTGTCGGAAATATGTCGACAAACGGGCCTCAAAAGTTATATATTGAATTCAGAAAAGACAGTCAGCCGATTAATCCGACGGATTGGTTCGCTGCCAAACAGCAAAAGGGAAAAAAATAAATGAAAAAATTATTACTGATTTCGTGTGCATGTTTCTTGTTACTCATGGGGCCGTGTCTGGCGGATAAACCGCAAAAAGTCAAAACGGTCAAAGATGATCCTTATTTATTGCTGGAATTATTCGGCGCGGCCTTTCAATCCGTTCGAACGGATTATGTCGATGAAACATCTGACCGTGATTTAATTGAAGCAGCCATTAACGGGATGCTTACTTCGTTGGATCCGCATTCGGGGTTCTTGAATGACGACTCATTCAATGACATGCAAGTTCAAACCAAAGGCGAATTCGGCGGTCTCGGGATTGAAGTAACGATGGAAAACGGTCTTGTTCGTGTGGTTTCCCCGATTGATGATACACCGGCCTTCAAAGCCGGCCTTCAACCGGGCGACTTAATTACGCACATTGACGGAACGGCTGTTATGGGAATGACGTTAACGGACGCAGTTGATAAAATGCGGGGAAAACCCAATTCCAAAATCAAATTAACCATTCGCCGTAAAAACGAAGAACCGTTTGACGTAACGATGAAACGTGACATTATTAAAATCGAATCCGTTAAATACAGAGCCGAAAACGACATCGGATACATTCGCATTATTACGTTCAGCGATACCACGACAGATCATGTTCAAAAGGCCGTAAAAGAAATGACGAAACAAATCGGCAAAGATAAAATCAAAGGATTTATCTTGGATTTGCGCAACAATCCGGGCGGGTTACTGGAACAAGCCGTCGGCGTAACGGATACTTTCTTGGATGAAGGAGAAATTGTTTCGACCCGTTCTCGCATTCCGGAAGAAACAATGCGTTTGTCGGCAACCAAAGGTGATTTAACAAACGGGCTGCCGGTTGTTGTCATCATTAACGAAGGCTCGGCATCAGCTTCGGAAATTGTTGCCGGTGCGTTGCAAGACCACAAACGGGCTGTTTTGGTCGGAACACCGTCTTTCGGAAAAGGATCCGTTCAAAGTGTTAAACCCATTCCGGGATACGGTGCCATCAAATTAACGACAGCTCGGTATTACACACCGTCAGGACGCTCCATTCAGGCAAAAGGCATTACGCCCGATGTGATTATTCCGCGTGCCGAAATCAAAGAATTGCCGATTATCGAAGGATACAGCGAATCCAATTTACCGAAAGCTTTAGGGCAGGAAGAAGGTGAAAAAAATACCCGAACGACTCCTCAAGACAAAAAGCCGGCGGATGCTGACACGGCTCAAGAATCGGGCGAAGAAAAAGCGGATTATCAATTAGATCGCGCTATGGATATTTTAACATCAATCGCCATCTATCGCCAGCAAACGCAAAAGGAATAGCCATGAAAAAGGGGGCGATAATCGGCCACATTCTCATCCTTTTCCTGACTGCTTGGGGATGTTGGGCTTTGATGCAAATGTGGAAAAAAGAATCTGTTTGGACGCCGCGGATTTCTTTTTATGTACCGGGATTTATGTTCAAAGCAAATCCGCAGACATCTACGACAAGCCCTCTTTCATCAACGGCATTACCGGTTCCGGAACCGGCCGCTCAACCTGTTGATTTATCTGCAACCTATGTTTTTTCAAACACGCCGTTGCCGGTAATAGAAGCGGATCAAGCGTTGGAAAAAGAAACAAATGCAGCTTTAAAATACAAAAAGCCGTACACACTTCATCCGCATAAAAAGCAGATTGCTCTTCTGTTATCTCCAATCGGATTAAACAACCAAACAACCGATGCTGTTTTGTCCTCTTTGCCGGAACAAGTGACTTTGGCTTTTTCGGCCAACGCGCCGGATTTAAAAACACAGCTTGAATCGGCACGCCGGAACGGTTTTGAAACAATGCTTTTTATTCCGGCGGAAACAACGAATTTTCCGGCATATGATTCCGGAGAAACGGCTGTTTATTCATTTCAAGACGATGCGACCAACCAAGGGGTTCTTCAAACTTTCTTATCCGAGCCTCTGCCCGTCAGCGGCGTTGTCACACAAGACACAGCCGTCATGGAAAAAATGCCGGGTTTTGATGCGTTAATGCAACAAACTGTTTCCGATAAAGGCCTTCTTTATATTTCGACGGAACCGGTCGCCGTCTCGTTAAACAAAGCGGCCGATTTTGATTTTAAAGAAAATTTTTATCCGCAAGCATTTGAAACGTATCGTCATCAAATTGAACAAACGGCTCAAAATCAAGGCTATGCGATTGCTATTTTCCCGCCGATTCCGGTTGTTTTGAAAACGCTGGCTCAATGGATTTCGGAAAACCCGTCAACCGATATTGAATTTGTTCCGGTTTCGGCTTTATTTACGGAGAAAGATGAATGACACAACCTTATCGCCCAAACGTCGGCATTATGCTGATTAATCAAGCGGGGCAAATTTTTGCGGGTTCTCGAACGGGAAGCACGGATTTTCATGGCTGGCAAATGCCCCAAGGCGGCATAGATGAAAAGGAAGACCCGTTAACGGCTGCCCGCCGTGAATTATTTGAAGAAACAGGTGTTCAATCGGTTTCTTTTATCGCTGAAAGCGCGCATTGGTATACTTATGATTTTCCGGAATGGGTAGCGCTCGAAAAACGTCAAAAATGGGCTGGTCAAAAACAAAAATGGTTCTTGTTTTTCTACAGCGGTTCAGATATAGAAAAAGACTTCAATACGCGCCGAGATGATGAATTCGACTCATTCCAATGGGTTGGTGCTGATTTTCTGTTGGAACACATTGTCGACTTCAAAAAAGAAGTTTATCGTCAGGTCTTGCAAGAATTCATACCGTTTATTCAAAACTTCTGCAACGCCGGCCGTTAAGCGCGCCGTACAATAAATGAATCAAACAAGTTTTCTAATTTTTTCAAGAAAGCCGCATCTTGATAAAAAGCCGTAATTGCAGCAATCGGCGGTTCCGACATACGCCCGTTTTCACACGGACGATACTCTTGCAACGCATATGTGCGCACACCTTTTCGAGACAAATAAGACGCCATTTCCCAAATGTCTTCCTTTGTCACGACACGCGGATCCGTCGTTGTTCGAACTTCAAACGGAATGCCGGCTTTTAATATCATATCCAACGATTTTTGAACCGCTTCGCCGATTTTAAATTCAGGCTTGGTTCCGGATGCTTCGTGATATTTTGAAAAAGCCCCCTTCACATCCAACCCAATCCATGAAATATCCGGCAAAACCGCAGCCAACGCATCCGGCAAAGCACCGGATGTATGCAAAGCCACCTCATATCCCAAAGCTTTAATTTCCTGAATAGCCTGCGGCAAGTCTTTTTGAATAAGCGGTTCTCCGCCGCTCAAGACAACTCCGTCCAACAAATTCTGTCGAGATTTCAATAAATCAATGACCTCCGCCCACGTCACCTGCGTTTTTGTCGCGGGACTTTGCAGTTCCGGATTGTGGCAATACGGGCAATTCAACAAACATCCTTGGCAAAAAACAACCGCCGATAATTTGCCCGGAAAATCAATCATTGTAAAAGGCAATAAACCGCCGACTTTAATCATCGCATCCTCTTAAAGTTAAAAAAACGCCCCAAATTGGGGCGCTCCTTACATATTATGCTTAACAACCGCGTTCACCGGCAGCACATGCACAATTGCCTTCTAATACCGCTTTGGCTTCTTTGAACCAAACGCGTTCGGCATATTCGCTTTGTTTGCCTTTGTTGAAGTGGCTGACCGGGCGGAAATACCCCATCACACGTGTCCAGCATTCAACCGGTTGACGTTCTTCATCTGATAACAAGACTTCTACTTCTGCATTCATTTTTTATCTCCTCTTTTCAGTTTATCGTTTAAGATGCCGAAACCATTTTGCGTTTTTTTGCAATCAGTTCTTCATCACAAATGGGGCAGAACTTATGTTCCCCAGACAAATAGCCATGCTTTGGACAAATCGAGAAAACAGGCGTGATTGTCACGTATGGCAAATGATAGTTTTCAAGCACGCGGCGAATAAACGCTTTACATGTATCCGAGCTGGAAATCCGCTCACTCATGTACAAGTGTAAAACCGTACCGCCGGTGTATTTTGTTTGCAAGGTATCTTGCAAATTCAACGCTTCAAACGGATCATCCGTATAGCCGGACGGCAATTGAGACGAGTTCGTGTAATACGGCGCCTCATGTGTTCCGGCCTGAATAATATCCGGGAAACGTTTTTGGTCTTCACGCGCAAACCGGTAAGTCGTCCCTTCCGCCGGCGTGGCTTCCAAATTATACATATGTCCCGTTTCGGATTGGAACTGAATCATCTTTTCCCGAATGTGATCCAACAACCGAATCGCAAACTTCATCCCTTCCACATCCGTAATATCATGTTCGTCATTCGTAAAGTTGCGTATCATCTCGTTAATCCCGTTCACACCGATGGTCGAGAAGTGATTCCGCAATGTCCCCAAATACCGTTTCGTAAACGGGAACAACCCCGTATCCATATGCGATTGAATGACTTTGCGCTTAATTTCCAAAGAAGTCCGCGCCAAATCCAACAATTCATCCAACCGTTTCATCAAAGCATCTTCATTGCCTTTGTACAAATACCCGAGCCGTGCGCAGTTAATCGTCACAACACCGATTGAACCTGTTTGCTCGGCGGATCCGAACAACCCGTTTCCTTTGGCCAACAATTGAGACAAATCCAACTGTAACCGACAGCACATCGACCGCACTTGTTTCGGCGACAAGCTGGAATTAATAAAGTTTTGGAAATACGGCAATCCGTATTTGGCCGTCATTTCAAACAACCGGTTTGTATTTTCCGCATTCCACGGGAAATCTTTGGTAATGTTATAGGTCGGAATCGGGAACGTAAACGGACGCCCATGTGCATCTCCGGCCGTCATGACTTCAATGTATGCCCGGTTAATCATATCCATTTCCGATTGCAATTCTCCGTATGTAAACGGCATTTCTTCGCCGCCGATAATCGGATGAACACCGCGTAAATCTTCCGGACAAACCCAGTCAAATGTCAAGTTTGTAAACGGTGTTTGTGTTCCCCACCGAGACGGAACATTCAAATTATAAATAAACGATTGCATCGCTTGTTTGACGTCTTCGTAAGACAGATTATCTTTGCGGATAAACGGCGCCAAATAGGTATCAGCCGAACTGAAAGCCTGCGCACCGGCCCATTCATTTTGAAGCGTCCCCAAGAAATTAACCATCTGTCCGAAAGCCGTATCAAGATGCTTCGGCGGCATAGATTCCACTTTGTTCGAAACGCCGTTAAATCCTTCAATCAACAACGTTTTTAAAGACCAACCCGCACAATACCCGGACAACATATCCAAATCATGAATATGATAATCACCGCATTTGTGCGCTTCCCCGACCTCTTTCGGATACACATGATTCAGCCAATAATTCGCAATCATTTTTCCGGAAATATTCAAAATCAAACCGCCCAAAGAATATCCTTGGTTCGCATTCGCTTTGACGCGCCAGTCAGACCGATCCAAATATTCATTGATGGAAGAAATAACATCCACAACCGTTTTTTTGTCTTGCCGACCGCGTTCGCGTTGTTCCCGGTAAACAATATAAGCCCGCGCCGTTTTGTAATAGTTGGCAGAAATCAAACATTGCTCAACCACATCTTGAATTTGTTCGATTTGAGGAGCTGTTCCGTGCGCAAACCGATGTTTTAAAACTTTAACAACCTGATTCGCCAACAACCACGCTTCATCTAACCCGAATTCACCGGTTGCCTGTCCGGCCTTTTCAATCGCCTTGGCAATTTTAGAGGCATCAAATGAAACGGTTTGACCGTCACGTGTAATCACATTTTGTAAAGGACCAACATCAATTTGGTAGGGCTCAGTCTCTGATGTTTTGATAACTTCCAACATTTAGTATCCTCTTATCTGTTTAATCTACTACATCTAGTTCGCTCTTGAGCGGGTAATATTCACCATAGCCCGTTCGATTTTAGGGTGTCAACCCTTTTTTGAAGAAAAAAACAACTTTTTTCGAATGCGTTCTAACCGGTTCAAAAACAAAGATTTTTTTATTAACGTTTGTTAAGAAATGAGGCTTGTCCAAAAATCATAAAAAAAGGGACAAAAAAGAGTTAATTCATCTAATATGTTGTATTTAAATCAAAAACACGAAAGATGCTGTTAAAAACCGCGGTTTTCAGGGGATTTTTCAAAAATGTTTTCCATCAAATAAAAGAACTTACTGATTTTTAAAAAGAAAAAAATTAAATTCAAACTTTCGCAGAGTCTTTTATAAAAACACTCGATTCTTTTTCTTATTTTTGATAGCATATCATCAAAAGGTCAAAGAAATGATTGGAACAAACAAAGCTTTGCAAGCTCTTTTAGAAACAGAATCGGATGCCCGCCAAATCCGTTCGGCGCGCGGGCGCGTTTTGGTATCCAATAAAAAAGGGCGCCAGCTTTTTAAAGAAACGGATGATCCTTTTCATTTTTTAAAAGAAACGACTCAACAAAGCGTCTTGGAAAAATTAAAAAGCGCTTATGCCCAAAAATGTCCGACCTGTGTCCAGTTGGAAGTTGAAGACAAAACATACCGGGTTACATTGAAAAAGGTCAACAACACGCTTTTGCTCATCGGAGAAGACTTAACGGATGAATTTGAAATTCTGTCTTTGATGCGCCAAGAACAAGCGACTTTGCAAGAATCAATCGATACATTGCCGGTCGGGCTTTACATCGTCAATTCCGAAGGTTGTATTCAATTCATGAATGATGTCCTGTGCCACTGGATTGATCAAAAACCCGAAGACGTAAAAGGGCATCATTTACAGGAAATCATCAAAGGCTTGTTGCCGGACATGAGCGGTGCTTGGAGCGGAACCGTTTTATTCAAAGCCGGTAAAAAAACAATTTCGGCCAAAGTTTATCAAACCTCTTTTGATCAAGACGGTGAAACCATGTTTCAAAGCGTTGTTATCAAAAATGAAGACCCGCAGGCACAGACATCTTTTAATACAACGGGAACAACGGACTTTTTTCAAAATGCGCCGCTCGGCATGGTTGTGATTGATGCGATGGACTTATCTGTTTTGGACGCGAACATTGCTTTTCAAAAAATGATTAATAAATCGTTTGAGCTTTTAAAAGATCAATCTTTCTTGTCTTTTATTGATTCGGAAAGCAAAGAAACACTGCCGTTGAAACTGTCCAAATTACTCATGCGGGCTCAAAAATTCGAAAAATGCGAATTAACGTTCACGTTGCCCAAAGGACAAACGCGCAGTGTCATTGCTTTTATTGCGCCGATGCAACCGAAAATCAACGGGATTGAAGAAACGGATGTTTCGTCTTTTGTTTTATATTTGACTGATTCATCCGAACGGAAAAACTTGGAAATGCAAATGGCTCATGCGCAAAAGATGCAAGCAATGGGGCAATTGGCCGGCGGTGTTGCGCACGACTTTAACAACCTGTTGACGGCGATTATCGGTTTTTCGGATTTATTGTTGCAAAAACACACGATGGGTGATCCGTCATTTGCCGATATTATGCAAATTAAGCACAATGCAAACCGAGCATCGGCTTTGGTCGGACAACTACTGGCATTTTCGCGCAAACAGCCGTTAAAACCCAGATTGGTTGATATTGCGGATGCTTTTTCGGAATTAACCGCCCTTTTACATCGCAGCATCGGTCCGAAAGTCGAGCTGAAAACACAGCATGCTCCGGAATTGGGATATGTCAAAGTGGATCCGAATCAGTTGACGCAAGTCTTTTTAAACCTGGCCGTTAATGCACGCGATGCCATGCCGGACGGCGGCACGCTGACAATCAAAAGCAAAGTCGAAACCATCAAAAAAGCACGAACGGTGGGATCGGATGTAATGATTCCGGGAACATATGTGGTCATTACCGTTGCCGATACAGGATGCGGGATTGCGGCAGAAAATCTGCCTCGCATTTTTGAACCGTTCTTTTCGACCAAAGAAGGCATCGCCGGATCCGGAACCGGTTTGGGATTATCTACCGTTTACGGGATTATTACACAAACGGACGGTTATATTCATGTCGACAGCACGCCCGGCAAAGGAACGACTTTTACGATTTACCTGCCGCGTTTTACGCAAAATACGCCGTTACCGGCCAAAGAGAAACCCGTTACACATACCTTCCCGACCAGCTCGGCAACGATTTTACTGGTTGAAGACGAAGATGCCGTTCGCGCATTCAGTTCTCGTGTTCTGAAAAACAAAGGTTTTACGGTCACCGAATGCTCGGACGGAGATCATGCGTTGAAAGAAATGGAAAAAGGGACGCACTTTGATTTGTTGTTGACTGACATGATGATGCCTGGCATGGATGGAGAAACGTTGGCAGAGCTTGCCAAAGAACGATACCCGGATATCCGGGTTATCTTAATGAGCGGCTATTCGGAAGATTTTGCGCGGCACGGAAAAGACGAATCACAAACATTTTCTTTCCTGCCAAAGCCTTTCAGCTTATCACAGTTGACACAAAAGGTTCGCGAAGTTCTTCAGGAAAAAAACTAGCCTTTTTAAAAAAAATCTGATACAACGAAAGAAATTAATAAATTAAAGGGAATAAAATGTCTTCATTACTTGAAAAATTATCCAAAGGGATTGAAATGATTGTGCCGGCTGACGGGCTGGCAGAAAAGCTGAAAGAAGCCGAAACGGAAAAGCGACCGCTGGTTATTAAACACGGCATGGATCCGACGGCACCGGATTTACATTTGGGACATGCGGTTGTCTTGAAAAAAATTCGTGAATTCCAAGAAGCCGGCCATGAAATTCATCTTATTGTCGGCGACTTTACGGCGCAAATCGGCGACCCGACGGGACGCAACACAACACGCCCGCCGTTGACGGCCGAAGAAGTGAAAATCAATGCACAAACGTACATTGAACAACTGCATAAAGTCGTCGGAAAAGAACGATTGACCATTCATTTTAACAATGATTGGCTGGGCAAAATGACTTTTTCCGATGTCATCAAGCTGTTAAGCCGGGCTACACTGGCTCAAATGATGCAACGTGAAGACTTTAACACGCGTTACACCAACAATATTCCGATTGCGCTGCACGAACTGTTATACCCGATGTTACAAGGGTACGATTCGGTTGAAATCAATTCAGACATTGAATTCGGCGGCAGAGATCAGTTATTTAACTGTTTAGTCGGAAAAAGCCTGCAAGAAAGCTTTGGCAAGAAAAACGGCCAAGTTGTTTTGTGCATGCCGTTGCTGCGCGGATTGGACGGTGTCATGAAAATGAGTAAATCCAAAAACAATTACATCGGTTTAACTGAACCGGCTAATGACATGTACGGCAAAACAATGTCTATTCCGGACGATTTGTTGGAAGAATGGATTCAATTAACGACCGATTTTGACGAAGAAACCAAAGTCAATATAATTGCGGATTTAAAGAATGGAAAAACCAATCCGATGGACATTAAAAAGAAAGTCGCTTTTAATATTGTCAAGCAATATCATGATGAAAAAGCGGCTCAAGAAGCTGAAAACTTTTTCTACAAACAAGTTCAACAAAAAGGATTTGATTCCAAAACATTTGAACCCGTTTGCATTCAAAGCCTGTCCATCGGATCGGACGGAACGCCCAAGTTGTTGGATGTCTGTTTTGCCTTGAACCCGAAAGAAAGCAAATCAGCCCTGCGGCGGTTGATTGAAAGCGGTGCCGTTTGCATTAACGGGGACAAAGTCACGGATTGCAATCAAAGTTGTTGTCTTGTTCCGGGAACGAAGATCAAAATGGGCAAACGCCTTTTCTTTGAATTAACGGAAAAATAGAAATCTGCCCGTACGTGCCTTTTCCTAACAGACATCAGAAGGCACGTACACAAGCGGTTCATAAACGTCCACCGACTGACGCAAGTAGTATTAACCGCTCGCTTTGGATGACGTTCGCCCAGTCTAAAAGCTTCGCAAGTCTGACGGGTGTGTCCAATCTACCTGCTTATGCAGGTTGTATTTCGGTCGAACCATAAAAAAAGAGGCTTTTTAAAAGCCTCTTTTATTAAACCGATAGATTTCTAGTCTTTAACGGTTGGAATACGCGGCACCTTTTGAAGAGGAACCATATATTCCCGCACAATGGCTTCATCCCGAACTTCAACAAACAACACTTTATCCACCTGCATAATCGCCGCAGCCACATCCGGCATAATCTGATCAAAAACAATCGTTTGATCTTCGTTACGGTAAAACAGGATTTTATCTTGTCCGTCATACAATATCCGCGGTGTTTCAACGCCACCCATCCGAGCACGCAAAGCAATTAGAATTTCATTTTCTTCATTCTGAAGGATATCATATTCATCGTTTGGTTCAATAATTACTTCTGCCATTTAACGTTTACCTTTATAAAAAACACCAAAACTATTTTTATAAGGTAACCTATTTTTTTTCAAAACAAAAGAAAAAATTCATTTTTTTTATGACAAAAACGTTGTCTAATCCGCGAAACACCTATTCGCGCACTTTTTCAACAGCCGTGTTCGAAAATGTTTTTCCTTTAACCCAAACGGTATGCGACGAAACGGGCTGAACACAGCTTCTCATCAAAAAATAAGAAAGCGTTACATAAAGAGCTATTTCCGCCCATGTCAATGTTCTCGTCGACATATTTTCCATTCATCCATCCCATTTTCTTCTTAAAAAAAGATAGATAAAAAATTATAGCTTGTCAATCCGAAGCATAAATTTTCTGTTCCTGTTCGGCCAGCCAATCCGAACGCAGTTTGGAATAAATTTTAGCATCCCGATAGTCATTGAAATAATCCATAAACCAACTCTTGCGTTCGATGCCTTCTAAAATAAATCCGGCTTTTTCCGCAACATGACTTGACGCCGTGTTCGCACTATCGCACGCAATGATTAATCGATTAAAATACCCTCCGAAAAAAGCATTTTCAATTATATGAACGGCTTCAACCATATACCCGTGTCCGGTATATAAACTATCTAACCAATAAGCAACTTCGCCGCAAGCATCATGAAAATTTAACCGTTCGACACAAATACAGCCGATAAACGTTTCCGGCCGATGACCGTCCGCTTTTAAATAAATCCCGTACTCGGCCGTTTCTTCATTTTCCCACCGCGCATGGCTTTTTTCCAAAAATTCATAGACATCTTGAACACTGTGCATGTCTTTGACCCATTTCAACCACGGCATTAACAATAACTTATTGCGTTCAATTGCCGTAAAAACCGTTTGAGCATGCTGTCTTGTCACAGGATGCTTGTGCAAAATCAGCCGGTTTGTCCGACTGTCCCCGTAAAGGGTTTCAAAAGAAGATGTTAAAAACATTGTTTTTTCTTTTTATTGTGAAACAAAATCAGACTCGTCGTCTTTTCTTTCGCGAGAACCTTTACAAATGAAAAGCTTTTTTCCCGCATAAACAAACCTGCGTGTAAAAACTACATGCCGGCTCCTGTTTCAAAAAAGAAATGATTAATAGACATTTTTTCCTCGTCTGTTGCGGATAATAGCAGAAAAAAGGAAATGTGTCAAATCATGATAAAAAAGGCGCTGAAATCAGCGCCTTTTCCTTATTTTTTAAGCGGTAATTTTTTCGCCTGCATTTCAAACTTCGCAGCCTCTGCATACGGCCCGCTTTCACCGGCCTTTGCCCCGACATTGCGAATATCGAAAAACTGCAACAGCGGAACGGCAATATACAACGAAGAATACGTCCCGACGATAATCCCGAACAAAAGACAAATCGAAAATCCGGATAATGTCGGACCGCCCATCATCAGCAGAATAACCAACACCAACATCGTCGTAATGGATGTCAAAATCGTTCGAGACAACGTTTCATTCATGCTTTTATCCAACAATTCGGGAATCGGCATTTTACGATACAATTTTAAATTTTCGCGAACACGGTCAAAGTTAACGACTTTATCGTTTGTCGTATAACCGGCCAAAGACAAAAGCCCCGCAATCACCGTCATATTGAAATCCAATCCGAAAACGGAAAACAAGCCGACGGTCAAAATAAGGTCATGTGCCAGCGCAATCAAACAAGCCAATGCAAACTGCCATTCAAACCGGAACCAAATGTAAATGGAAATAGCCAGCAAAGCACAAATAGAAGCTAAAATACTTTTTTTGAACAATTCAGCCCCGACTTTCGGCCCCACCACTTCAATCCGACGATATTCCATATTCGGCCCCAAAGTTTCTTTCAATTGGTTAACCACTTTGTTTTGAGCCTGTTCATCTGCGGTATCAACCAAAACATGCAACATCATTTCTGTCCCGGCTGTTCCCAAAGATTGTAAATTGACTTCATCGAAATTCAGCTGACCGATTTTAGAGCGCATGTCAGCCATATCAATGACTTCGGACGATTCGACTTCGATTAAAATACCGCCTCTGAAATCAATACCGTAATTCAACCCTTTTATCGCCAAAGAACCGACAGAAACCGCAATCAACAGCAAAGATGCCACAAAAGCATACTTACTTTGTGCGATAAAATGAATCATTTTGGAAGGTTCCATTAATTTTACAAGATTTATCATTTTTCACCGTCCTATATTTGAATGGATTTTGGTTTTCTGATGGTGTACCAAATCATAATCAAGAATTTAGTAATCATCACCGCCGTAAACAAAGACGTCACCACACCGATGCCGAGCGTAACACTGAATCCTTTAATGGGACCGGATCCCATAAAGAACAGCACAATCGCCGCAAACAAAGTTGTAATTTGCGCATCGAAAATCGCCGAAAATGAATTTTCGAATCCGGCATTAATAATTTGCAACGGAGAACGTCCTAATTTCGCTTCATCCCGCATCCGCGCGTAAATCAACACGTTGCTGTCAACCGCCATACCGATTGTCAATGCGATACCGGCCAATCCCGGCAAAGTCAAAGTCGCATTCAACGCACTTAACAAAGCAACCAACAACAAAACGTTAACAACCAACGCCATATTGGCAAACATGCCGAACCGCCCGTAAACTGCCAACATAAACACAAACACCAAAATAGATCCGATGACACAGGCCATCGCCCCGGCATGAATGGAATCCGTCCCGAGACCGGCGCCGACAACCCGTTCTTCAATGACTTCCAACGGTGCCGGCAAAGCCCCTGCACGCAACATCATGGCCAAATTTCCGGCCGATTCAAGCGTGAAGTTACCCGTAATCACGCCTTCACCGCCCGTAATCGGGCCGTTAATAACCGGCGCAGAAATAATTTCATCATCCAACACAATGGCTAACCGACGATTAACATTTTCACGTGTTGCTTTGGCAAAAGCTTTAGCCCCCGACCCGTCAAACGAAAATTTAACAACCGGTTCCCCGCGTTCACCGTAGCCGACGGAAGCATCCGTCAAATTACCGCCACCGACAACAACCGCCCGCTTTAAGACCAAATATTCATCTCCGGTCATCAACATGGAATCAGCCGGAATTTTACCGCGTTGCGCATCTTGAATAGTCGTTTCTTCGTCCACCAAATGGAACGTCATCTTTGCAGTTTTACCCAACAAAGCCTTTACTTCGGCCGGATTTTGAACGCCCGGCAACTGCAACACAATCCGATCAGAACCTTGCCGTTGAATGGAGGGTTCTTTTGTTCCCAACTCATCAATCCGGCGGCGAACGATTTCAATGGATTGTTCAACGGCTTTTGCTTTCAGCGCCGTTAAAGCCGCGTCCGTGTAAGTGACGCGCAACTCGTTGCCGTCCATGGCCACATCATAAGCATTTTTTTCCTGATCTTGAATCAAGGTCTTAGCCGCATACAAATCAGACGAGTCTAAAATTTTGACTTTCATCGCACCGTCTTCAACAGCCAAACCGGCAAACTTAATCCGTTTTTCACGCAACCCTGTTCGCGTCGCATCCATCAATCCGGCCAATCGTTCATTGACTAAATCATTGACTTGTACTTCCAGTAACAAGCTGGATCCGCCTTGCAAATCCAACCCGAGCGTCATCGGATGCCACCAAGATTGAATGGATTTGGGCACCGTTTCGTACACGGATTTGGGTAAGAAATTCGGGATGCTGAAAACAAGACCAAAGACAGAAATAACAATAACTGTCCAAGCACGCCATTTCGGATAACCAAACATTTTTTATTCCTTTTCTGTTTTGCGTTTAGACGATTCTTCAATAATATCCATTTCACGAATCACTTGTGAAATATACGGACGAAGCACTTTAACCTGAACGCCGGTTGAAATTTCAACCAACACTTCTTGTTCATTTAAAACTTGTACGACTTTACCGACAACACCGCCGACAACAACCTGCGTTCCTTTTTCAATCGCATTCAGCATTTTTTCATGCTCTTTGGCGCGCTTTTGCTGCGGCCGAATCAAGAACAAATAAAAAATGATAAAAATTAATGCCAGCTGAACAAATGTCCGCATGCCGGAAAAAGAACTCACAGCCTCTTGTGCGGCCGGTTGTGTTGCAGCTTGTGCCATAGCAGATGTAACAAACATAAATGACCCCTTAATACTTTATTAACAAATAAGCACACTATAACCACATTTATCAAAAATGCAAAGATTTTTTGATAAAAAAGTGAAAAACAGCAGAAAATCCTATCGGCTTTTCTTTGCTTTTGAACGGCATCTCGGCGAAAAGAACTTTCGTTACGTTAACGTACATCCGCCGTTAACATACGTATGTCCTGCCGGGCAGCAATAAGAAACACCGTTTTGCGTCGTAACCTGACCGTCGCAAGTACACCCGTCGGACATATCGTATCCTGTTTGCGGACAATGGCCGGCTAAAGCACATTGCGGTAAATAAACCGAACCGCAATTAGCCCCGTCATAATCACACCGTCGGCCGCATAATTTTCCGTTGTAATAACACGTGTTGGGTCGATAGTCATATTGATAATAACAGGCCATGCCTTCATTACCGATTTGTTCATCAATGCATCCATAAAATCCGTTTCCCGATACAAACCCGAAAACCATGCCTTCCGGACAGCCGGGATCAGAACAGGCTCCGGTGATTAAAATTTTGTCGTAATTGTAAGTACCGCAATTTTCTCCGGTATCTTTCATCCGACAGATTTGATAACCGCCTGTTAAAATAATTTCACCTTCCGATGCATTGCTGCGACATTCCAACACATCATTTTCACATCGTCCCGTTGTCGGATTGATTGTCATACCATCTAAACAACCGCTGTCCGTTGCACACGTACCGCATTGGTTGATATCCGTACATCCTCTGCCACAAATGAAATGATTTTTTAAACAAGTCCAAGCATTGTTCTGCCAATAACAGACAAGATATTTATCTTTCTGACAAACACCTAAATTTGTATCATAATAGGCATAAGTCCAACCCTCCGGACATGTTGTATCACACTCTCCCCGCGTACAATTTAAATAACTGTCTGCGTAACAACAAAAATTTTCATCCGATTGCGAACATAGGTACTGTTGTTTGGTTTCATAGATTGTATAACACATTGTTTGTTCATCTTTTCTTTGAGCGCAACCATAAGCATAATTTCCGGGAACATAGAAAGGAATGGATGCAAATGTTTCATTTTGGGCACATACATTCGCATAACAGATACCCAGTTGGCAGTTCTGACCTAAAGAATCACAATTGTATCCACACAATTTGTCGTTAATGTAGCAATCATAATTTGTGGGACCACCACGACAGTCAATCTTTTGACACACCCCATCCACGGGCGTGTAACCCGATTTGCAACACAAGTTCGCTTCTTCAAAATAATATGGCGCATCCGTCGGACATTCACACAACCCTGTATCTGGATTCAGAACAAGATTATTTTGACACGCACAATTTCCATCGTTGCCACATACTTGACCGGCCGGACAACACACATGATTGCAACAGTTGGTGTCACAACAATCCATGTCAC
>CALGXF010000040.1 GCA_937935995.1 uncultured Alphaproteobacteria bacterium | reverse complement strand
GCAAATAAACCGTCCGGCCATGAATTTCGGTTTCCGGGATTACCCGGCAATGGGACGCGGGGAACGTATTATCCGATGGTGACGAAAAAGGATAGTGGTTCATCGTATTACGTCGAAGCAACGGATGTGACATATCGTGTCTGTGAATTGATTTTAAAGATGAACCCGACAGACATTGACCAGATTGTCGTTGGGAACACAGTCTATCAAGGTGACAGTGACATTTGCGGCAATACGGACGGATTGGCAATGAAATTCTGTTTTGGAACGAACGGAACAATTTGTAACGGCACAGGACACGGAGGTTCATCGGGCGGTTCTGGCGGATCAAGCGGTGGTGAATCATCTGGCGGTTCGGGTGGTTCTGGTTCGGGAAGCGGTTCAGGAGCGAGTTGCAATCCAGCCTGTGGAAGTTGTGAACAGTGTGTGGACGGAGCATGCGAAGTTTTGCCTTGTTCCATCACTTCTTGTCCGGACGGACAACAACCCACCGGAACAGACGAGTGTGGGTGCATCATCAGTTGTGAAGATAAATGTCCGGTGTTTACAGGCTGTAGTGGTTGTACAACTGAAACAACGGATGAAAACGGCTGTCGGACTTGTACATCGGATCAAAGTGTGACGGTCTTTGGCGGAAGTTGTTGTATGACAGAGATGAGTTGCTGTCCGTTAACGGAGGATTGTGGGAATTGTACGCCGAGCTCAGATTGTGATGACTGTTCATCGGAAGAGCTTGTTCAAATAGCCATAGAAGATGGCGAAACGATAGTTGGTTCGGGCGGAGGCAGTGTAACGACAGACGGTTATGTATATTGCTGTTTAAGCAGTATGGAAGATTGCCCGGCTGGTTGTAACCCCGTTTACTATCGAGACGGGAAAGGATATTGTGACGGCTGTCCGGATGGAACGTATGAGAAAAATAATGGCTTGTGGATAGATTGTGTTGATTGTACTCAAGACACGCACTGTGATACGGCGAATTGTGAAGCATGTGTCTCCAATCAATGTCAGTCCGCGTGTCAAGAAGGCGAAACATGTGACGGAAACGGGACGTGTTGTGTGAATGGTATCGGCACAGATGGGAATTGTTGTCCGGAATTAACTTCTGCGGATTGTGAAACCGAAATTGATGAGAACGGGTGCCCTGTGTGTAAAACTTCTTCTTGCAATTCAAATAGTGATTGCGGAACAGGAGAAAGCTGTGTCAGGAATTTTCCGGGAAGTGGTGATGCATGGTATTATAATAATTGTGTTATGATCGGAGATTATTCTGAAGACAACATAAAAGAGTGTGAAGAGCTTAGCGAATCTTTGTCACAACAGTATCCTCTCCAGATGGCATTTACTTGTTGTCCGGACGATAAACCCTATGCCATAGATGGAGAATGTCGTTCGACGCCGGTTGACTGTTCGGAAACTGTTCCTTCCGGCCCCAATAATGCCGAAACCAGACCTTTCGGAAATTGTGAATGTGTTTTCCTGCGGTGTCCGGGTTATATTTGGAGTGAATGATTTGTCCGTATGCTCATGTCGAATGTCCGAAGGTAAAAATCGGGCATTCGGCCGGTTTGGTGTATACGAGAGACATGAAGATGTCTTTTATGACTCATGAACACGAACAAAATTTCTTTTTAAACGCTGCCAAAAGCCAATCGGTGGTTGATGACGGGTTTGTTTAACCGCTTCAACCGGGCTGTTCATTTCATTTTTTAAATTGTCGTCAATAAAAGAACAGGTTTTAAAAAATCGGGCTTCCTTTTGTGTAAAAAGATATTTTTGTCGATTAAGCTGGGCAATTGTCGGGTTAGCTAAAACGAAAATACACGGGATATCATCTGTTTCAAGAGCGTTTTTTAAAAGAGTGGGCTGGTCGAAAAGATGCGGTATGGTTAAGTCCGGCATAAATTGAAGACAAGACGATAAAAATTGTGCCATGCGCAGATTCAATGCAGATTGGCTTTGATTATCCGCATGTGCTTCAAAAAACTTTTGTTGGTTTTGGTAATGCGCCCACAAAGTATCTAAAGGCGAAAGGGCAGACATCGGTGAGTCGGGACACGGCTTTAAAACGGATGCGTAATTTTTCTGTGTAACCGTGTTGAATGTTCTGATTAAATCAGTTGCATAAAAATGAGACCCTAAATCCAAATCAAACACACTCATTAAATTGCATTTGCGAAATAAAACATGCAACGGCGTTTCTTCCAGAAAAATACTGACCGCCGGTAAATGATGAACCGACAAAGCGTGCGGTTTTTGTGAAAAAGGTTGTTGATCGGTATCATAAAGCGGAACGCCGCGACTGCCGAGCATGTAAAAAGCATCTATGCAGGTTTGTTCGGCAGCTTCGTATAACAAAGCACGTGCCGTGAAAGAGCCGGCATCAAAATCCGGGTCATTCAAAACCCGTTCAAAACATCCAATCGTTTTCGTTCAAGCGCATCAACGCCTTTTTGCAAAATCGGATCATTCCGGTCAACAAAATCACGCAAACGATACATCTTATTTCCTTTCAAAGCCTTGATGCGATTCGGCCATGAAAAAAGCCTGTTTCGTTTTGGTCGGAGCGTTTAAAACAAAATGTTCTTTCATCAAACCGCAAAGATACAAGTAAGCCGTAAAAGCAGAACAATTTTGTTTATTGCAAATGAAACGGCGCATAACGTTTTTGACATCAGCCGGGGCTGTTTTATAAAGCTTGTTTCGGCATTCAAAAGTCGGATAATCGGCTTCGGCCCATAATAAACGTTCAATTAAATCGCTGTCCGGATGCGGCTGTGTATGAGCAATCATCAACGGCTGGTGCATCGGGAAGTCTTCCGGTGTATTGAAATTATAACCGATTAAGTGCAAAGCTTCAATCGAGTCTAATTTGGCTTCATACAAGGCATGTGCGCGCGGATGCGCGTGGCCGATAAGTGGTGAGGGCAATCGTTTTATCAGCAAAGCAACCGGTGTTAAAAAAGCTGCGTTCGGTTGAGATAACGCATTTAAAATATTTTGTGTCGTTTGCGGATTGTTTGACGGATTGAGCGAAGATAAATTGAACCGATGACAGGCAACGGCTTGGTCTCTTTCTTGAAAAGGAAGCGCATTCGTGCCAAAGGATAAAAACGGATCTTTCTCTATCAATAAATGAAAAGCGTTTTGTTTTTGTGCGTTTTGTGTTTTCAAATCAGCCCCTAAACGAACCAACTGAATCACCGCATCTTTTTGTCCCGACTTGGCGGCCGTCAACAGCATTTCATTTAATTGGTTTTCATTTTGAGCCTGTTCCATGGTTAATCGGCCTCGTTCATTAACGTCGGTCTCTAATTGATGCTTGCTGAACGCGGATATGGTGGCATTAAACGCAGTTGTGTCTTTGGTCAAAAGCGCTTGTTCCAACTTGTCCAGCAGGATTTTTTGCGCCATGACGCGCATCGCATGCGTTTTGTACGAATCATGAGTGATGATTTTTTGTAATTCTTTCGGGTGATGCGCATAGTCGGATAAAAGAATAGACACATCTTCTTCTTGAACATGTTGTTCGATCATAGTGGGCCCCTCTCTTTTGTATAATATTTTGTATATAATATCTTAAAAAACGAAAAAAGTAAAGACTAAAGTTGTGAAAATATGAAAAATAATCAATATATCGAAAAACATTGACGAATTTTAAGAGGCGGCTAAAACGTGTTTAAATCCACGCGTATCAAAAAGTTGTTTTTAATAAGACGCAACGCGTTTTTTGCGTTTATCCGCGCGTTCGTTTTCTTTTTGAACTTTGACGTAATACGTATGCAGTTGTTCTTGAATGCGGCCGTACAATGTATCCGGAGGATATTTGCCTTTTGCATTGGGCTGGCCGGTCGGGATGCCCGTCAGAATTTCCAAACCTTCTGCAATTGTTTCAACGGCATAAATATGGAATAAACCCTGTTGAACCGCTTCAACGACATCGGCGCGCAGCATTAAGTTTCGTTCATTGGCTTTTGGAATAATGACGCCTTGCGTTCCCGTTAACCCTTTGACGCGGCAAACATCGAAAAAGCCTTCAATTTTTTCATTAACGGCACCGATGGCTTGAACTTGCCCCAATTGGTTGACGGAACCGGTGACGGCAACGCCTTGATCCAACGCAATGCCGGATATGGATGACAACAAAGCATACAGTTCGGCGCTGGAGGCTGAATCTCCGTCAATCGGGCCGTATGATTGTTCGATGACAAGGCTTGCATTTAACGACAGCGGTTCTTCTTTGGCAAATTGAGAAGCAACAAAAGACGATAAAATCAATACGCCTTTGGAATGGAAAGGCCCGCCTAAATCCACTTCGCGTTCAATGTCAATGATTTCACCGGAGCCGATGCGGGTTTGACACGTCAGCCGACTGGGACGTCCGAAAGATAAATGCCCGTATTCCTGAACCGCCAAGATGTTGATTTGACCGATTTGGCGACCTTGCGTATTAATCAATATCGTTCCGTTTTGAATGTGTTCCAACATGCGTTTGTGTAAATTGTCCGAACGATTGACTTTGGCCGCGATGGCTTTTTCGATATGTTCTTTGATAACCGCTTTTGCCTTTGCCCGCCGTGCAAAATAATCCGCTTCTTTCATTAAATCGGAAATCAAACTTAACCGCGTTGTTAATTTTTCTTGATCCTGCGATATCCGAGAAGCATATTCAATCAATCGTTCCAACGCCTCTTTTGTAAAAGCTTTTAATTTATACTTTTTGCACAACGTCGTCATTAAAGACATGTATTTGCCGATATTTTCTTCATTTCGATCAATGCGCGGATAAAAATTAGCTTCGACCTTGAATAAGTTGGAAAAGTCCGCATCATTTTCGCTTAAAGCATAATAAAGGTCATTTTCGCCGATTAAAACGATTTTGATGTTGAGGGGAATAGCCTCCGGCTCCAAAGTCGTCGTGCTGACAACGCCGGATTCTTCTTCGGCAGATTCAATCTGAATGCTTTTGGATTTTAAAGACCGCTTCAAGCTTTCCCACGCCGCCGGATGAGAACACAAATCCCGCGCATCAACAATCAAATAGCCGCCGTTGGCCTGATGTAATGCGCCGGCTTTAATCAAACTGAAATCCGTGATAAGCATGCCGAATTGCTGCATTCGTTCCATGCGGCCGACTAAATTGGGCAGATTCGGATGATCCAAGTATAAAACCGGGGCTCCTTTTTTGCCGGCATTGCTGACCAACAAGTTGACTTTATACCGGTTCATAATTTGAGACGATTTTTGAGATTTTTTAACAAAAGCACTGACTTGATCGCCTTCCTCTTCATTTTTGTTTGTGTCTAAAAACAAGGAAACATGATCAACAATGTCTTTGCGCATGTTGTTTAAATAAGCTTTGACATCCGCCACATCATCATATTTTTTCATAAGGTCATGCATCGCTTGGTGAACGGTTTGGTGTGTCAAAAGTTCATTTAAAGTATTGATTTGTTCTTTTTGTTCTTTTTCCCATTTCGGAACTTCTCTGACAGCTTGTTCCAATCGCGCTTGCGTTTCGTTCATTTGGTCTAATATGGCTTTACGCGTTGCTTTGGGCAGCTTGTCAAACGTTTCGGGCGTCAAAACTTCCCCGTTTTTGGTCGGTGCAACAACCAATCCGGTCGGCATTCTTAAAATAGCGACATTTTTCTTGCCTTTGGCAATGTCTTGCAATTGGTTGTAATAAGCTTCTTTTTGCGTTTGGAAATTTTGTTCAACTTGCGCGATTTGATCTTGATATTCTTGCCCTTCAAACAAAGCCGGTAACGCCGTTTGAATGTCCGTAATCAATTTTTCGATTTCTTTTTGAAATGTTTTGCCTTTTCCGGCCGGCAAACGAAGCGCTTTCGGTTTATGCGGAAATTCAAAGTTGTTGACATAACACCAATCATCCGGTGTCTTTTTGCGAGCCGCTTCTTTGGACAATAATTGCAATGCCAGACTTTTTTTGCCGATTCCTTCGGCTCCCAAACAAAACACGTTATACCCGTCGCCCGGCATATTCATGGCGAATTTGATGGCTTCAATCGCCTTTTCTTGGCCGATAACGTCTGCATTGCCGGATAAATCTTTGGTCGTTTGAAAGTTTTTGGAAAAAGAACACGCATGATATAATTGATTGGCCGCTAATTCGTGTTTTGTCATATTCCCTCGCTTGTTTAACACCTTCAACCTACTTATCATTCACCTGTTTTATTAAAAAGACGTTAAGAAAATATATTTTTTAACTGGAAAATTGACCCAAAAGCGTGTATAATACGTCCTATTGCTGTTTAAAACGGGGGTAGCATGGATTTTGATGTGACGTGGTGGCAAAGGCTTCAGATGTATTCGGAACAAAATCCGTATGTCTTTAAAGCACTGTCCGCTTCCAGAAAATTTATGAATGATTACAGCCTATTTATCCGCTACATTATTGTTCTTTTTACATTGACAGTCATGTTTATCCTGCTGAAGTTAGTTTTCAAGTGGGCTTTTTTTTATCACCGGGCTTCTCTGACATTTTTGCCCAAAGAATCGTTGGCTATTGATTTTTGGGAACGCTATCAGATGGAAGATGAGAAAGTTTCTTTGAAAGAAATTAAGGAAATTTTTGAAGAGGAACAAAAACAAGCACTTGTTTCGGTTCAAAATGTCATGCCGTCGGGCGGGCCGTTAATCCAACAGATTATGTCGGCCGTCAATCAGGGATTAAGCGATTCGCAGATTGTTAAGATGATACCGCAGACAGTCTCATTGATTGATATTTTGCCGGTGATTGAATCTATTCGTTCTTTCCGTGATTTGTGTGCGCGGAAGATTTTGGATCCGTATGCGAAAGACAAACGAGATTATGCGCGGGCATTAAAGGATATGGCGAACGGCAAACCGCAAAGAGCCGTTCAAATGATGAACAAAGAATTGATGCGCCAGCAACATATTTTGTTTGGGTTGAAGGATAAGTTATTGCAGCAATTTGCTCGTCGGGAAGCATCCAGAATGGCAACACATATGGCGTTGTTGATGGGATTTTATGATGTGCGGTTGGCCGATAAAGCTTTTCATCGGGCCATGGAACTTAATCCAAAGGATTCAAAGGGATTGATTTTATTCGGCCGTTTTCGTCAAAAGGTCGGCGGCCCGAATGATAAGGCGGCCCAAAAAAGCTTTTTGAAACTGGCCAAAGGGATTGATAGAACGCTTCAAAATTACATGTTGAACTATGCGGTTGAGATGGTTCGAAAGTCTGAAATCCGCGAGCGCCAGGAAGAAATCAAGGCGCGGATTATGAATGAACGCGAACGGTATAACGAAGCTGTGAATATCGAACGCCTGAAAGTGCGCGAGGCTTTGCGTTTGGCCAAAATGCGCGATATTGCACAAGAAGCGCGTTTACGTTAATTGCTTTAAAACGGTTAAGAAAACATCCCGGATGCCGGGGTGTTTTCAAGTACATTTTTTTCGCTTGACTCTGGGGGGGGGGGGTATGATATAATGTTTCCCA
>CALGXF010000039.1 GCA_937935995.1 uncultured Alphaproteobacteria bacterium | reverse complement strand
TTGTGCAACCTGTGCCGTCTAAAGAACAACCGCTGCCGCAAACAGATCCGTTTTTATAACATCGATAGGAACCGTTAACATGCATGCAGGATAAATTTTGGCTGTAATTCGTACACCCGTAAATGTTGCCGGAATAATAAGGATTTAGAGCATAAACAAAGCCGGCCGGACAGTTGGCATCCTGTGCCGTGCAAGCACCGGTTCGGCAGTTTTGCCCATCTATATCGCACTGTTCACCGCATCTTTTATCCGACAGGTAACATGTTTGAGCCGCATTATTTAAACAAACTAAATTTTCTTTGCGACAGGCATTGTATTCTTTGTTGTCAGATGCAGAAATATATGTTGTTGAGGTCATTTCATCCGGACATGTAAATTGCGTTTGGCAATCTGTGCATGTCTCTCCGTTACCATTGTAATCCGTACATTGCATGCCGCACAATAATCCGTTTTTCCAACAATGAATGCCTGGGTTTGGATAATATACCATCCGGCAAAATAAATCAGTGTCCGGGTTGTAACATCCATAAAATTGAGACGTTCCGTCTTGACGTTGAAAGAGTGTACCGCTTGGACAATCCGATGCGTTGCATGTTCCGTCTTGGCAATCGTCGGCGAAATCATAACATCTTTGAGCACAAAGTGTATGATCCGGCATGTAACAGTTGTACTGATTCGGTACATTGTTCATGACAATGCAATAAACGCCGTCGGGTCGGGCACAAGCTGAAATTGTTTGTGTTTCAAAAGGTTCAGTTCCTGCCGGACAAACATCACATGAAGATTGCGCCGAGCAATTGGTTCCGTCTTTTTGACATTGTGTGCCGCAATATTTGCCGTTTTTATAACATGTGTAATAGTTGGAGTTGACTTCACACATCATTTCGGTTCCGTCACTTCGTTCATGGTAACAGCCGTAATAAGTATCATAAGAATAAAGCGGTGTTGCTTTGCTTTGAGTGAGCAGATAAGTTAATCCGTTATTCGTACAGGCATCCACACAATCTCCGTAAGAACAATCGGTTCCATCGGTGTTGCAAAGACGACCGCAGGCAGATGGGGATAAAGCCGTATTATAACATCGGACATCTTGACCGTTAACCCAATAACATTCAATGGTTCCGTGAATACATCCGTAGTAATCGGCGACGGATAAATATTCAATAGATTGACCGCTACATTGATTTAGATCTACACAATATCCGGCATTACAACTGGCGCCAGTAGAGGAGCATCCGGTTCCGCATCGTTGTTTATCGCCGGCAGAGGTAGTGATGTAACAAGAGCAATTGCCGTCGGTACAACCGGCCGGTTCACAGGCCAAAGAGACACAACTGCTGTTTAACAAAAAGCCGTTGTTACAGACACAGGTTCCGTTTTGGGCGTAGGGTTTAAATCCGCCGGCTTCGTCGCATTGGCATAGACATGTCTCCGGGTCTCGTGTGCCGAGCATGCCGGGTTGACTGAAATCGCACGGTTCATAACATTGACCGTTGCATTCTTCCAAATTGTCTTTACAGACACAGGTACCGTTTTGTTCTTGACGGTCATCGGGACAGACACACGTGTCATCGACGCAGATATGACCGTTTGTACAAATTTGACCGCCGCAACGTTCTGTATTTTGGGACGCATCGAAATAAAAGTTCATGGTATTGTTTTTGAAAGAGCAAAGGCTTTTGGGATTGTTTTTATCAACAACCCCGTTGACTTCGATAAAGAAGTCGGACGGATTGGGTCCATCCATAATCAGGCGACAGACACGTTTCGGGACATTTTGAACCGTCACAACAAAGATATCCGAATTGACGCGAAAAGGCGTAACAGGAAAACCGGATTGAGACGTTTTTGGTAATTCCGGATTTGAGATGGGTTGTTCATCAGCTACGGATAAGAAAGCTTCGTTTGTGATAACGACGGCTGCAGTCAAGGAAACATCTTGAATGATGACATTTGCTTTGAGTTTATTGAAAGCATACAAAATACCGGCAACGGCGATAACGGATAAGACGCCGATGATGGCGATGACGCTTAACATTTCCAACAGCGTCCTGCCGGCTTGGCATCGGCGGGGCGAAAGGGCTCGGACGGGCGCCCCGCCGATTATTCTTTTGAATTGAAACATGTTGAACCGCATTCGTTTCTCCTTTTTCCTTATGATAGAAAAACGAGTCTTGGAACACATTGCAGTTGAATGGGAAAGACGTGGCAAAAAGCCCTGTTTAGACCCACTGCGGGGGGGGGGGGGGTAGTAACCTTTGAATGATGAAGTGACAGCATCTCTTTTTCTCCTTAAGAAAGACATTATGTAAAAGATAATATCATGTCAAGGCATTTATTCATCGCCAATCCGCAAAGCTTCAATGAAGGCTGATTGCGGGATTTCAACTTTACCGAATTGGCGCATTTTTTTCTTGCCTTCTTTTTGCTTTTCAAGCAGCTTCCGTTTCCGTGTAATATCGCCGCCGTAACATTTAGCCGTTACGTCTTTGCGATAAGCGGAAATGTCTTCTCTGGCAATAATTTTGCCGCCAATAGCCGCCTGAATCGGAATTTTGAATTGATGACGCGGAATTAAGTCTTTCAATCGTTCGCAAATTTGGCGTCCGCGTCGTTCGGCCTGAGTTCGATGTACTAAAAATGACAACGCATCTACCGTTTCTCCGTTGACCAAAATCGTTACTTTAACCAAATCGCTCGGTTCGTAATCAATGACTTCATAATCAAAGCTGGCATATCCGCGGCTGATAGATTTCAATCTGTCATAAAAATCAAATACGATTTCGTTAAGAGGCAATTTATAAACGGCCATCGCGCGATTGCCGACATAAGTCAGGTTTTCTTGAACGCCGCGTCGTTCGGCACATAATTGCAAAATGGAACCCAAATATTCATCCGGTGTCATAATGGTGGCACGTACCCACGGTTCTTCGATTTCGCTAATCAACGTTACATCGGGCATATCCGCGGGGTTATGCAGGTCTATGACGTCTCCGTTCGTTAAATGAACTTTGTAAACAACACTCGGCGCCGTTGTAATTAAGTCCAGATTAAATTCTCTTTCCAACCGTTCTTCAATAATTTCCATATGCAGTAAACCTAAAAAACCGCACCGGAAACCTTGTCCCAAAGCCATGGATTTTTCGGGAACAAATTGAAAGCTGGCATCGTTTAGCTGAAGTTTTCCCAATGATTCTTTTAATACTTCGTAATCGTTGGTATCCAGCGGGAAGAATGAACAGAAAACGACCGGAACGCTGGGCTTAAAACCGGGCAAAGGCGCATCAGTCGGCTTTTTTTCATCCGTGATGGTATCGCCGACTTTGGTTTCGCCAATGCTTTTGATGCTGGCCGTGATAAAGCCGATTTCACCGGGATACAGGGCAGGGACATCTTTCATTTTCGGTGCGAACACACCGATTTTTTCCACCGTGTGCGTGGTGCCGGCTGACATCATCCGAATTTGTTGGCCTTTTTTTAAAGTACCGTCTTTGATGCGCACCAAAATAACAATGCCCAAGTAAGGGTCATACCAAGAATCAACCAATAATGCTTTTAAGGGCGCTTTTTCGTCGCCCTTCGGCGGAGGCAGGCGTTTGACCAAAGCTTCCAACACATCATGAATGCCAATGCCCGTTTTAGCGGAAATCAAAACAGAATCAGACGTGTCAATTCCGATGACATCTTCAATTTGCTTTTTGACACGTTCCGGATCAGCCGCCGGTAAATCGATTTTATTGATAATCGGGATGATTTCATGGTCGACTTCAATGGCTTTGTAGACATTAGCCAGCGTCTGCGCTTCAACACCTTGCGAGGCATCAACAACCAATAAAGACCCTTCAACGGCAGATAAAGACCGGCTGACTTCATACGCAAAGTCAACGTGTCCCGGCGTGTCAATTAAGTTCAAGTGATAAACTTGGCCGTCATCGGCTTTGTATTCCAACCGAACGGTTTGGGCTTTGATGGTAATGCCGCGCTCGCGTTCGATATCCATGTTGTCAAGCAATTGATCTTTCATTTCTCGTTTCGTCAACAACCCGGTTTGTTCGATTAAACGGTCGGCCAGCGTCGATTTTCCGTGGTCAATATGGGCAATAATGGAAAAATTACGAATTTTGGAAATATCACTCATGTTTCAATCCTGTTTTCTGTTCGAGGTCAGCATAACGAAAATCCGGTTAAATTGCAAGCATTCGATAAAATCTTCTTTGTTTTTGACGAGAATCGTTTTATACATAGAACAAATAAGGAGGTAAAGATGTCCAAAGTTTATTTTATGGATTTTAAAATCCGAGATATGGAAAAAGACAGTAAAGTTCAAAAAATAGAACGCTTATGCGATGCGGCAGGATTGAAAAATGCATTAAAAGCCGGAGATTTAACGGCCATTAAATTGCATTTCGGCGAACGCGGTAACGATGGGTTTATTTCCCCGGTGTATGTGCGCCGTGTCGTGGAGAAAATCAAGGAGCAGGGAGCAGTTCCCTTTTTAACGGACACAAATACGCTTTATGTGGGCGAACGTCAAAATGCGGCGCAACATTTGAAGTTGGCCGTTGAACACGGATTTGACTATGCGGTTGCTGGGGCGCCTGTCATCATTGCGGATGGTTTAAAAGGAAAAAACAGCCGGGAAATCCCCGTTCATGCCAAACATTTTGAAACAGTCACTGTTGCCGGTGATATTATCGATGCGGACAGTATGGTGGTTTTGTCACACTTTAAAGGTCATCCGATTGCGGGTTTCGGCGGTGCGATTAAAAATTTAGCTATGGGATGCGCGCCGGCGGCCGGTAAAAAAGCTCAACATCAGGAACGGCCTTGCATTGATGAAGCGCTGTGTATCGGATGCGGTACATGTGTTCGTGAATGTGCGGCGCATGCGTTGTATTTACAGGATGCAAAGGCACACTTAAATGCCCAAAAATGTGTCGGGTGCGGTAAATGTGTGACCGTTTGTCCGCAACATGCCGTTTCAATGGATTTGAAAAAGCAATCGACGGCTTTTATGGAACGATTGGTCGAATATGCTAAAGGAGCTGTGGAAAACAAAAAAGGTCGCGTTTTTTACATGAATTTTTTAATGAATATCACGCCGCTGTGTGATTGTTTCCGGTTTTCAAATTCAGCCGTTGTTCCGGACATCGGTTTATTGGCGTCAACGGATCCGGTGGCTTTGGATAAAGCCAGCTTTGATTTGGTTGTTGAACAAGCCGGACATGATATCATGCACGATTTACATCAAGAAACAGATATGATGCGTCAGTTAACTTACGGTGCCGAAATCGGTCTTGGTTCGACGGATTATGAATTGGTTTCTTTGAACGGAGGCAATGAATGAAAAAAGGCTTTCTTTTCGGATTTTTATTATTGTGCGCCTGTGCAACGGTCAATCCGTTAAAAGAAATGCGGTTTCAACCTGTTCCGACGATGGATTACACCATCGCCAGTTGGTATAAAATAACGGCGCCGGGTGAACCGTTAAAGGTTTATATCGAAGGAGACGGACACGCATTTGATAACAAAGGTCGTCCGACGACAGACCCGACGCCTCAAAGCACTTTTTGGCGGGAAATCGCTGCCAATGACCCCAGCCCCAACGTCGTTTATTTGGCGCGGCCGTGTCAGTACATGAAAAGTTCAACATGTTCCGAACAAGATTGGACAAGCGGCCGCTTTTCGGCGCCCGTTATTGATGCGATGGATGCGGCTGTTTTAAAGCTAATGAAAAAAGCAAAAACAAATCAAGTTATCCTCGTCGGCTATTCCGGTGGTGCGCAAGTTGCCGGTTTAATTGCGGTAAGACACCCTCGACAAGTCAAAAAATGGATAACGGTTGCCGGTGTTATCGATTACCAAAGATGGGCGGCTTGGCATGAAGATGAACCGCTCATGTATTCCATTGATTTATCCGAATATCTTTCTGAAATGAAAGGAATAAATCAAATTCATTATGTGGGGACGAAAGACACGGTCGTGCCGCTTGAATTAACGCAAAAAATTGTGACGGACGAAACGCTTATTGTTCCGGTCAAAGGGGCGCGCCATAACAAAGGGTATGATAAAATCATTCAGCAGATTTATGATGAGCAATAAACTCGGGTTTGATTTTTTTAACCGCAACACATTGGACGTTGCCAAGGAATTAATCGGTAAAGAGCTTGTGTATAAAAGTTACCATGGCTGGATTACCGAAACGGAAGGGTATATGGGATTTGGTGATCCGGCCAGCCATGCTTTTCGCGGCAGAACGCCCAGAAATGCCGTTATGTTCGGCCCGGCCGGGTATTCTTATATCTATTTTATTTACGGCATGTATCATTGTTTAAATGTGACAACACAGGAGGAAGGATTTCCTGCCGCCGTTCTTATTCGCGGCGTCTTGTTAGAGGACGGAACGCATTTAAACGGACCGGGAAAGTTGTGTCGTCACTTTGAATTAACCAAAGCGCAAAGCGGTATTGATATGACGGTTAGTCCGCATCTGTTTATAACAGACAACAGCCAATCTTTCCCCATTTTAACGACACCACGCATCGGCATCAAAGTCGGAGTTGATTTGCCGTGGCGATTTGTTGCGGATATTTAAGGAGTTTGTGGCTTTAAAGCGGTTTCATCCGGGGGAGTTTGCTCTGCTTCTTCGACCCGCAACAGGGAGTCCATTTCCATCTTTAATTTTTCGATTTGTTTTTCATTGCCTTCGCCGACGGCTTGATACATTTTTTCTTCTAACGCTTGTTTTTTGGCCTCTCGTTCTTCCGAAGACAACGCCGCATTTCTTTCATCCATTCTTTTTAATTCGCGTTGTTGTTTTTGCGCTTCTTTTTCTTCCCTCTCCATCCGTCTTTGTTCTTCCTTATCTATAGCAGGGGAAGGGGGCTGAGTATTTTGAGATGAAGTTGCCTCGCCGTTGTTCTGTTCTGTCCGAATGAGAGAATCCATCTCCATTTGAAGCTCCTGCATCCGTTTTTTTCGCTCTTCAGAAGACAACTTGGCATTTTTCTTATCCATTTTTTCGATTTGACGCTGTAATTTTAGGGCTTCTTTTTCACGGCGTTTTTGTTCACGCATTTCTTCTTTGTCAAGAGGTTCTTGTTGTGCTTTTGTGCTGACAACCGATGTTTCTTGAACAGGAGAAGGGATTTCGGTTGAGGTTTGCGCTTGAACAAAACTGCTTAAACAAACACAAGTCAGTAAAATAAGAAGTCTTTTTGGCATCATTTCCTCCGTTTTTCAAAGAATATTTCCAATTTAACACAAAGAAATTAAAAAAAGATTACTATTCGCCTGTGTTTAATTTTTGTTCAAAGAAATGACGCGATTCTCTGGAATTATAAAGTTTCCACAATTTTTCAAAGCGTTTTTCATATTGGCCGATTAATTCCGGTTCATCCGTTATCACCAAACAATTTTCCGAGTTTTTGTTAGAGGCGGAATATGTCCAGTTAAAAGAGCCCGTTATCAAAGCTTGCCCGTCAAAGATGGCAAACTTATTGTGTTCAATTTCAAATTCGGTATTAATTTTAATCGGAATGTCTTTTTGATACAGCCGTGTTGCGATTGATGAATAATGGTCGGCTTGTTTTTTATCCGTGATGACACGAATGCGAACACCTCGGTTATGTGCTTTTTCAATCGCACGCATAATCGGACGATTCGTCATTGTGTAAACGGCAATATCAACTGTTTCCGTGCTGTTATTCAGATGGCGGATGATTTGATTTTCACAATCCAACGAAGGGGAAAAGTAAGCTTTCATCGCGGCCGATACCGGTGTAAGTGTCAAAAACCAAAAAGCAAAACATACTATTTTTTTCATTTAAAACTCCAGAACAAAAGTAGAACAAAATAAATGTAACTTCTTTTTTCGAAAAATGCAAAGATTTTTTTGCTTTTTATTGACGCTGTTTTCAAGTATGCTAGACTAAAACAAAAGGAGGTTCAAATGTCTGATTATGTACGCCCGACTTGGGATGAGTATTTTTTGGAAGTAATGCATGCTTTGGCAAAGCGTGCGACGTGTGACCGCGGTCGAACGGCTTGCGTGATTGTAAAGGATAATCAGATTGTGGTTTCGGGATATGTCGGTTCTCCGCCGGGGCTGCCGCATTGTGATGACGTCGGGCATTTGATGAAAACACTGACGCATGAAGACGGAAAGCAGACGAGCCATTGCATGCGGACGCTTCACGCCGAACAAAATGCGATTTGCCAAGCGGCCAAGCGCGGTGTTTCCATCGAGGGCGCAACAATTTATTGTAAATTATCACCTTGTCGGACGTGTGCGATGCTGTTGATTGCCTGCGGCATTAAACGCGTGGTGGCAGAATACAAATATCAGACCGCTTCCGAAGGGGAAGAAATGATGCGTGCCGTGGGTATTCAAATTGATTATATTCACGACGAAACTTATACGTATGACAAGAAGGATTAACATGACAAACGGAATTTGGCTGCTGGCGGATGATCGCGCCGGTAATGTAAATCAATTGTTGGGAGTCGCGGAACAGTTGGGGCTGCCTTTTGAACAAAAAAAGATTGTTTATTCCGGATGGGCCGCTTTGCCAAATTGGCTTCAGGGAGCCAGCTTAATCGGGGTGACGCCGCAAACAAAAGAACAATTAAAGCCGCCATATCCTCGGTTGGTTATCGGTGCCGGGCGACGTGTTTTTCCGATTGCACGCTTTATTAAGAAAATGTCGGGCGGAGAAACAAAAATTGTTCAGCTGATGAATCCGGGAGCGGCCGGGTTTAAAGAGGCTGACCTTGTTGTTATTCCGATGCACGATGATTATAAAGGGACTGCGGAAAATGTGATGCGTACATTGGGCGCTCCGCATCGGGTAACAAAAGAAAAATTGGCTCAAGAGCAGGAAAAATGGCGCGAAATATTTCAAAAATATCCGGAACCGCGCTTGTCCGTCATTGTCGGCGGTGCAACGAAAAGAGCCCCTTTTACCGTTGAAATGGCGCAAAATTTGGCTGCACATGTATTGGCTTTGAATCCGGGTTCTATCTTAGTAACGACTTCTCGTCGGACGCCGGCTGATGTTGTTCAGGTGTTGAAAAACGCTTTTCCGAAAGAAACGACATATTTTTATCAATTCGGAGACAGCGGCGAAAATCCGTATTTCGGTTTGCTGGCATGGGGCGGGCAGATTGTCGTGACGGGCGATTCGATGTCGATGTGTTCGGAAAGCTGTGCCAGCGGCGTTCCGGTTTATATTTTTGCACCCGACGGGACAATGGGCAAGAAGCACATGCGTTTCCATGAACAATTATATCGTTCGGGGTATGCGACAGCTTTGGGATCCGGGCAAATTGCGTTTGGCGGCTCTTTAAATGCCGCCGAAGATGTGGCTCAAAAAATTAAATCTATTTTGGGAATAAATGACGCTTAATTTTCGTCTTCATCAACGGAAGGCCGCGTTAAATCCTGTTTAGCGGATTGAATGGCTTCATCCATGATGGCTTGTTGCGTTTGCGGCGAATCCGGTGTGACGATGCCGGTGGAAATAATGATTTTCCATGCGTCATCAACACGTAATTTCAGCGGAATGATGTCTTTTTTCGGAACGAAAATCAAAAAGCCGGACGTCGGGTTCGGTGTCGTCGGCACATAAATGCTGACCAGCTCTTTTTTTACATTTTTCTGAATGCCGGAATAAACTTCTCCCGTGATGAAAGCAATCGTCCATAAATCTTTACGCGGATATTGAACCAAAACAGCTTGCCGGAAAGCGGATGTTTGGCCGCCACCCATAACGGTTTCCAAGATTTTGCGCAAAGCGCTGTAAATCCCTGAAACAACGGGCATTTTGGCAATCAGCTTATTCATTATTTTGATTAATGCATTGCCGATGAAGCCTGATGCTACCATACCGATTAAAACCAAAGCCACCAGTAAAATAACCAATCCGAGCCCCGGAATGCCATAAGGCAGATAATTTTCCGGATTATATTCGGCCGGAATCAAACCGGTGACTTTTTTATCAATAAAGTTAATGAGTTCGACGGCCAGATAAATCGTAATCGCTAACGGTGCCGAAACAAGGATGCCCGTTAAAAAATAAGTTTTCAAACTCCGTGATTTTTTGGTTTTTTCTTGTGTCATGTGCATCTCCCTTACGGAATTTATATTGGCACACCGTACATGGATTGTAAAGCGTTGTCTTTTTAAAATGTGCTAAAAAACATAATCAAGACTTGCCAAATCACTTTCTTTCATGTAAAAGAAAGGCATTACACATGTATTTCCATCAAAGGAGGATGACATGATTTATCTGATTTCTGCCGTTATCGGTTATTTCTTGGGTTCAGTTCCGTTCGGGTTGGTTATAACGCGTTTGGCGGGGATGGGGGATATCCGCAAAATCGGATCAGGCAATATCGGTGCAACGAACGTGTTGCGAACGGGGCGAAAAGATTTAGCGCTTTTGACATTGATTTGTGATGTCAGCAAAGCCGGTGTTGCGGCTCTGATAGCACAAGCGCTTTTCGGCAATCCGATTGCCGGACTGGTTGCCGGTACGGCTGGCGTTATCGGGCATAATTTCCCGATTTGGTTAAAGTTTAAAGGCGGAAAAGGCGTCGCATCTACTTTGGGAATGATGCTGGCAACCAATCCGTTGGTCGGCGTGTTGGCTTGCTTGACATGGTTACTTGTCGCCGTTTTGTTCAGATATTCTTCTTTGTCGGCTTTGACCGCTTTGGCGTTTTCTCCGATTTATGCATGGGTTCTCGGCGGGCATGATGCGCGTGTGTATGCTTTGTTTTATGCTTTTTTGGCACTTCTCTCGTTTATCCGGCACAAAGCCAATATCTTGCGTTTGTTGAACGGAACGGAAACTCAAATTAAAATGAAAAAGGAATAAAAATGTTACAAGAATTATCTCCTGAAGAAAAAAAAGATTGGCTGCGGCTGTACCGTTCGGAAAATGTGGGGCCGATTACATTCAGAAATCTGATTGATTATTATGAAACGCCGACCGAAGCGTTGCGCCATATTTCGGAATTTGCCAAACGCGGCGGTCGTAAAAAAGAAATCAGTGTTTGTTCTAAAAGTGCTGCTCAACAAGAAATAGAAAAAACCGAAGCTCTCGGCGGTAAAATGATTGCCTTTTGTGAACCGGATTACCCGGAATTGCTGCGTTTGGTTGAAGATGCGCCGCCGATTATTTCCGTTTTAGGATACCATTCTTTGCTGAATAAAAAGAGCGTTGCCATGGTTGGAACGCGTAACGCGTCGTTAAACGGGAAAAATATGGCGCGTAAGCTGGCTTTTGATTTATGCCGATCGGATTATGTTATTGTGTCCGGGTTGGCGCGCGGGATTGATACGGCTGCGCATGAAGGTGCTTTGGCGAATACGAACAGCGGCGGGACGGTTGCTGTCGTCGGAACGGGCGTGGATGTGGTTTATCCGGCGGAAAATAAAGCCTTACATGAAAAAATTGCCGAACGCGGCGTGATTGTTTCTGAATTTGCACTCGGTTCTCAACCGTTTCCGGGAAATTTTCCGCGACGCAATCGGATTATTTCGGGTTTGGCCAGCGGATTGGTTGTTATCGAGGCAAATGAAAAATCCGGGTCTTTGATTTCGGCTGAATTGGCAAAAGAACAAAAAAGACAGGTATTCGCCGTGCCGGGATGTCCTTTAGATCCCAGAAGCCGCGGGCCGAATTCTTTGTTGAAGCGGGGGGCTAAACTGGTTGAAGACGCAAAAGACATCACAGATGTATTGGATTCGATTAAAGTATCGGATATGTCGGATTTGTACCAGTGGAAAATAGATACGTCTATGGTCAATCCGGAAGTTTCGGATGTGACGGATGCGCGCGGATTGATTTTAAGAAATTTAAGTCCTGAAACGATTTTTGTTGACGAACTCATCAGAGAGTGTCATTTATCAGCATCAGTGGTCAATGTTGTATTGGTCGAGTTGGAATTAGCTGGCCGTATCGAACGGTTCCCGGGAAATCGCGTTTCGCTGATTGCAGATTCGATGTTAGGATAAAAGATGAAGTTAGTTATTGTTGAATCACCGGCAAAAGCCAAAACGATTAATAAATATTTGGGATCGGATTATAAAGTTATTGCCAGTTTCGGGCATGTCAGGGATTTACCGGCAAAAGATGGTTCTGTGTTGCCGGATAAAGATTTTGAAATGTCTTGGAGCGTTGATTCAAAAGGCGAAAAACATTTAAAGGACATTATTGCAGCGCTTTCAAAGGCGGATGAAGTTTATTTGGCATCTGACCCGGATCGTGAAGGGGAAGCAATTGCATGGCACATTGTTCAAGAATTAAATCGGCGCAAAAAGTTAAAAGTGCCCGTCAAGCGTGTTGTTTTTAATGAAATTACAAAGTCTGCCGTGACGGAAGCGATTAAAAATCCGCGTGAAATTGATATGAATTTGGTTGACGCGTATTTGGCTCGTCGAGCGCTTGATTATTTGGTCGGGTTTACGTTGTCACCCGTTTTATGGCGTAAATTGCCGGGCAGTAAGTCGGCCGGCCGTGTTCAATCTGTTGCTTTGCGATTGATTTGTGATCGGGAAAAAGAGATTGAAGCTTTTAAAGCACAGGAATATTGGACAATCGGTGCTTTGTTGGAAACGGGAGAAAAGGCTGATTTTAAAGCGGCATTGACACATGTGGACGGTAAAAAGCTTGATAAGTTCGCCTATGGTGATGAAAAAAGTGCTTTGGCCATTAAAGCGCGGGTGCAGGGGGCTGCTTATTCGGTCGGTTCGATTGAAAAGAAACAGGTCAAGCGCAATCCGGCGCCGGCTTTTACAACATCGACTTTACAACAGGAAGCTTCTCGGAAACTGGGTTTCTCTGCCAAAAAGACGATGAAAACGGCTCAAGAACTTTATGAAGGGATTGATATCGGCGGGGAAACGGCCGGGTTAATTACCTATATGCGTACGGACGGGGTTGCTTTGGCGGAAGAAGCGATTGCCGCGATGAGGGCTTTTATTGAAAAAGAATACGGCCAAGCGTATTTACCGGCACATCCGCGTTATTATAAAAACAAAGTTAAAAATGCTCAAGAAGCGCATGAAGCTATCCGACCGACGAATATTAATCGAACGCCGGAACAAATGGCAAAGTTTTTAGACAAAGACCATTTAAAGCTTTATGAGTTGATTTGGAAGCGGGCGTTGGCTTGCCAGATGGAAAGCGCTTTATTGGATAAAGTTTCCGTAGACATTCCTTCAAATGACGGCTCTTTAATGTTACATGCAACCGGTCAGACAATTGCTTTTGCGGGTTTCATTAAAGTTTATAAAGAAGACGTGGATGATGATAAAGAAGAAGACAGTGCTGTTCTGCCGCCGATGAAAACCGGTGATGCTTTGGCGTTGCTGGACGTGATGGCTGATCAACACTTTACGGAACCGCCGCCGCGCTATTCGGAAGCCAGCTTGGTCAAGAAAATGGAAGAGCTCGGCATTGGTCGCCCGTCAACGTACGCATCGATTTTGTCGGTTTTGCAGGAACGCAATTATGTTCGTTTGGATAAAAAGCGGTTTATTCCGGAAGATCGCGGCCGCGTTGTAACGGCTTTTTTGGAAAACTTCTTTAATCAATATGTTCAGTATGACTTTACGGCTAATTTGGAAAACCAACTGGATGATATTACGTCGGGTGCCGAGCAATGGAAAAAAGTATTGGCTGCGTTTTGGAAAAGCTTTAACGAGACGGTGCAAGAAGTGTCACCGTGTCGAACGGCGGATGTGCTGGAAAAGGTCGATGCCGCGATGGAGCAGCATTTATTCCCTACACCGGAAAGCCGTGTTTGTCCAGAATGTCATACGGGGACTTTATCTTTAAAGGTGGGTCGATTCGGTGCCTTTATCGGATGTTCGAATTATCCGGAATGCAAATACACGCGTCCGTTCGCCAAGTCTGCGGGGCAAGAGGAGGAAGTTACATCGGATGAGCCGGAGACTTTACCGGAGACACGTTCCGTCGGACAAGATGCGGCTGGACACGCCGTTTGTGTTAAAAAAGGTCCCTACGGTTGGTATGTTCAACTGGGTGAGGGCAAAGAAGCAAAACGGATTTCCGTTCCCAAATCAATGGATCCGCAAACGGTGACACTGGAACAAGCGATGGGGTTATTGACTTTGCCGCGTTTATTGGGAACGGATCCTGAAACAAACGAAGTGATTGAAGCGTCTATCGGCCGATTCGGGCCGTATGTCAAACGGGGCAAAACTTTTCAGTCTTTGGCACCTTCGGATGATGTTTTAACCATTGATTTGCCGCGTGCTTTGGCTTTGTTGTCAAACGGCAAAGTTAAATCGGAAGTTTTAGAACTTGGCGAATATGAAGGCGAAAAAATCGGTTATTTAATCGGCCGATACGGACCTTATTTAAAATGGGGCAAGAAAAATATTGCTCTGCCAAAAGCCTTTAAAGATGGTAAAACAAAGCCGACTTTTGAAGAGGCAATGAAAATCGTGCAAGGTGCTTCAAAAAAGTAAACGGTTTTGCATTTTTTGCTAGCCAAACGAAAAAAAAACAGGTATAACCCTGTCATTTACATAATTAGACAAAGAGGATGAAAATGTCGGATAAAAAAAGAATCGGTGTGTTAACAAGCGGTGGCGACTGCTCTGGTTTAAATACGGCTATTCGGGCGGTGGCTTGTTCTGCTTTGAGTCGCGGTTGGGATGTTTTTGGTATTTATAATGCAACGGACGGGTTGTTTGCGCGGCCGATGCGTTACAAGCAATTTACATATGCAGATTTCGATTTTCCGTATGCGCGCTTGGGCGGGACGATGCTCGGGACGAACAACTCCGGCAATCCGAATCAACAAATTACGGCTGACGGGTCTGTTGAAGAGTTAACAGATGAACAATTGGTGGAACGTTTCCGTGACGGTGTTAAAGAATTGGGATTAGACGCTTTGGTTGTCATCGGCGGTGACGGATCTATGGCGATTGTCAGCAAGTTCTGTCAACAAGCCGGTATTGCCATGGTCGGTATTCCCAAAACAATTGATAACGACGCGCCGGCAACGGAAAGCGCTATCGGATTTGCGACGGCCAGAAATATTGTTATGGAAGCGTTAGACCGGTTGGATACGACGGCAAATTCGCATCAACGGATTATGATTGTGGAAGTAATGGGACGCGGTGCCGGGCATTTGGCTTTGGAAGGAGCCATTGCCGGGATGGCGGATATTTGTTTAATTCCGGAAATTCCGTACACATACGAAGGCGTTGTGAAAAAGTTGCGTGAAATTCGTGCCAGCGGCCGCAGTCATACGCTGATGGTGGTTGCTGAAGGCATCAAAACGCCGGAAGGAAAGCATTTCTATGCTGCCAATGGTCGGACATTTGCCGGTGTTGCGAATTACTTTACGGAACGGTTAAGTCAAGAACCGGACAAGTTCAATGTCAGAGCGAATATTTTAGGGCATGTTCAACGTGGCGGGACGCCGATGGCGCAAGACCGGTTGTTGGCTTCTGCTTTTGCGGTGCATGCGATTGAATTGTTGGAAAAAGGCCAAACTAATCGGATGGTTGTTTGCCAAAAAGGACGCATTTCGGACATGGATTTGAAAGATGTTTTGAAAATTGCGCATACGCCGGTTGATCCGAACGGAGCGATGGTTCAAGTTGCCAGAGGGCTCGGTATGTATGTCGGTGAGTAAGAACATATCTTGCATTTTAAAAGAAAGTCACTTATACTAATTAAATGGGTTTAACAATAAAGAGGGAGTCGTCAAATGAATACAGAAAAAATGGAAAAACACTTACAAGCTTTGAAAGATAAACACAAAGCCCTTGATGTGCAGATTGAAGAAGAAAATGCACGTCCGGCTCCGAATGATGCCATCATTCAAGAACTGAAAAAGCAAAAGCTGAAAATTAAAGAAGAAATTCAGGAAATTGAAGCTGGAAAATAAAAGAAAAGAATTCTTTTTATGCCGCGTTATGGCGTAAAAATAAAGGGAATAACGTTTGGCGTTTGCAATAAAAGCAGCGTCTTTTTGCTGGCTTTATCAATGCAATAAATATTATTTTTGCCTTCCAATGTTACGCTGAAATAAAGTGACTGACCGTCACCCGAATATGTGAACGTATTGAGTGCGGATGCCGGAAAACAATCGCTTTCCGTTTTATCTAAAACCGAGATAATGTGCATAAATTTTCCGTCCCAGCAAGCTGCTTCCGTTTGAAGCGGAGATAAAGCAAAATCAACGACATTGTGCGCAATGATTTCTTCTTCACCGCTTGGCGTTATTTTGACGAGTTGTTGAAAAATATTAACGAAGAACAGCGAATCGGTAAATTTGCTCCAAATCGGACGTTTCATGAAAGATTTTCGTTCCAATATCGGTTTCCATTTTTTTCGCAGCTTTTTGTAAATAATCATAACACCGAAAGGTCGCGGGCTTAACAAATCCGCACGAATGAGCGAAAGCAAAGACGATTCTTTGTTCAATGTCGGGTAATAGGCGTACCCGAAAAACGGAGCCAATTCCGTCGGAAGAGAATCAAAATCTAAAGAAACGGAAGTAACATGTGTGTTTTCTCCGTCGAATCGAACGCCCGTCAAATGTTGAAAATCAGCCGAAGCATTTGCAAATGAATCAACTTTTTTAACTCTTGAAAGACGACCGTCTTTCATCAGCGCGAATAAAATATCCGTCTGGTCAATAAAAAAGAGGCGATAAGGCGTTAAAATAACGTTACTCATTTGCATTCTTCCTTTTTTTATTCTATATTACTTTTTAAAAATGTATAGTTTTTTTACACAAGGGGAACAGAAAATGTCGGATACTCAACAAAGTTTTGCGAAATTACGGGCTTATTTAAATGATGAGATTATCGGCCAAGAACGGCTAATCGAGCGGATGTTAATTACTTTGTTGGGCAATGGCCATTTGATTGTTCAAGGCGCGCCCGGGTTGGCGAAAACCAAGGCGATTAAAAAGTTAGCCTCTGCAATTGAATGCGATTCGCACCGAATTCAATTTACGCCGGATTTGTTGCCGGCTGATATTACGGGGTCTGACATTTACCGCCCGGAAACCGGAATGTTTGTTTTCCAAAAAGGGCCTATTTTTCATAATTTGATTTTGGCAGATGAAATTAACCGCGCGCCGGCAAAAGTTCAATCTGCTTTGCTGGAAGGTATGGCAGAACGTCAAGTAACGGTCGGGGCGACGACGTACATGTTACCGGAACTGTTCATGGTTATGGCCACTCAAAACCCGATTGAACATGAAGGGACGTATGCTTTGCCGGAAGCTCAATTAGACCGCTTTTTGATGTTTGTCACCATTGGTCACCCGGATATAGAATCGGAACGGAAAATTTTAAGGCTTGTACGCAGCGAAGCGCGCATGGGAGAGCGGCCTATTTTGGAAAAAATCACGCAAAAACAGGTTCGTCAGGCAAAAGATGAAGTTCAAACCGTGCATTTATCACCGGAACTTGAAGAATATATCGTTCAGTTTGTTATGGCAACACGCAATCCGAGCGCGTACAGCGAAAAATTAAAGAATTTTGTTGAATACGGCGCCAGCCCGCGCGGAACGCTTGCATTGGATGTTTGTTCACGGGCTTGTGCTTGGCTGCGCGGAAAAGATTATGTAACGCCGGATCATATTCATGCGATTATTCATGATGTTTTGCGTCATCGCATCATCTTAACTTATGAAGCGGAAGCTCAAGGAATTACGCCGGATATGTTTATTGACATGTTGTTGCAAGAAGTTCCTCTGCCGTAAAGGATAAAGGGATGCTGCCGCGTAACGAAGAAGCGATTTCTGCCAGCTTGGAAAGCTTAATTAAGGACAAATATCAAGTTTATAAATTGTCTGTTGCAACGGACAAGAAAACGGCACGGATGACCGGCGGGAATTATCGGTCTGTTTTTAAGGGCAGGGGAATGGACTTTGATGAAGTCCGCGAATATAAAGAAGGTGATGACGTTCGTTTGGTCGATTGGCGTGTAACGGCTCGACAAGGTAAAACGTTTACTAAAGTCTTTCGGGAAGAAAAAGAACGCCATATTTATTTTATGTTAGATTTGCGCTCCGGCATGCGATTTGGAACCAAACAAGCGTTTAAATCCGTTATCGCCGCGCATATTACGGCTTTGCTGGCGTGGTCTTTTGCCGATAAAGGCGATAAAATCGGCGGGTTGCTTTTGTCGGATAAAGCAATGCAATCGTTTCGTCCGTCCCGCTTACAGCGTTCTTTGATGCGTTTTTTGAATGAAATCAGTACCAAAACAAAAGAAAAACACGATTTAAAACCGATTGAAGAAGAAATTTCGTTGCAAACGGCGTGTTGGAAGCTGCGCCATTTTTGCAAAAGCGGAAATATTGTTTTCTTTATCAGCGATTTTGCGGATTTGACGGAAGAAACGCTTAAGTGTTTTGCTTCATTTGCTAAATCAAACGAAGTTATTTTAATTAACGTTTACGACGAGCTGGAAGGAACTTGTCCGCCGCCGAACGTGTATTCCGTAACAAACGGTAATGAAACGCTTTCTTTGAATATGCGAAATCCTCATGTTCAAAAAGCATACGTCAATTATTTTAAACAACGTTACGAAACGCTTAAGGATTTTGCGACCAAATATGGGCTTCATTATATTCCGGTGTCAACCGGGATGAATTATATTGACGTGGTGGCAAATGCTCTTCGGAGGAAGTCAAAATGAAGCTGGATTTGTCGGAATTAAAAGATATCCATATTCCCGTTGAACCGGATTTGTGGCCGTTGGCTTGGGGGTGGTGGGTGTTGTTTTGGAGTGCGTTTATTTTGGCGGCCGTGTGTGTCTTTTTCGTGGGATGGTATCTGTCTTCTCCAAAAGTTTATGCTTTGCATGAATTTAATAGAATAAGTCATTTAGATGGAAAGATTTTTTTAAAAGAGATTAACGCGCTTTTACGGCGTGCCGTCATTTATAAATATGGGGCTTCTGTCGGTGCTGCGCTTTATGCAGATGCGTGGATTGATTTTTTAAATCAAACGCCGGGTGTTCATTTTTCAAAAGAATATGTAGCGCTTTTGGAAAAAAGTATGTATGCTTCAAAAGAGAACCTATCCGATGCGGATAAAAAGGCGATTTTAACAAATGCAAAACAATGGATTAAGCAGAATTTATAGGAGGTTATGATGGAAACGGCAGATACTTTATTAAAAGCAATTGCTCATTTGACGGGTGAAAATGTTCAGGATTTGGAAAAAGCGCATCAACAGCCCGTTGCAAACCCCGAAGTCCAAAAGCACCTGCAAAGCAAAAACATTTTGGCTTCCGGTATTTCTGTTTTGGCCGAAGTTGATTACACGTCTTTATCGGGAAATGCTCAACATCGGGATGTTATTATCCGTCGTGTCATGAAAAGCGGTAAAGATGTTTTTATTGACGCGTTTTGTTTAGGAATTAAAGCCCCTCGATTGATTAAAATGGCTTCGATTCAAAAAATTAAAGATAAAAAAAGCGGACAGGAATTTACAAATCCCGCTGATTTTTTTGAAGACGTTTTAGGCGTTGACATGGAAGAAAAGCCGAGCAAGGGGTTTGATTTAAACAGCATTCAAACACCGTTGCAGGCTTCGAGTTCTTCAAGAGGGGAATTAAAAACGGCGATTGCTCGGACACGAAATGAAATCACGGCCTTAATGTTTATATCCGGCGTTGACGGCAATCGGGATCATGTTGAGTTTGAACAAATCGCGCAATATGTGCATCGGCGTTGTCCGGATTTGGTGTTTAAAGATGAAGATTTATATCAGTATTTAAATATGCTTTATCCGGATCAGGAAAGCTTTTATCAATCGATGGAACGAATTTTGGGAAATGAAGGTTGGGTTGTCAAACTGTTTTTGGAACACATGATTCACTTGATTTCCTGCGACGGAAAAATCGATGAAAAAGAACGGATTTTCTTGGCTGAAGTCATGACTATTTTGAAAAACGAAGGCTTTGTTATCAAGTTCTGATAAAGCATCCTTGCAAATGTCTTGATTTTTAAAAGCGCCTGTTTTATGATGAAGCGCATTGTAACTTATGGAATAAATGAAATGAAAGCTGAAATAATTAATAAAATTTTCCCCAATCCTCTGCCGACTATCGAAGAAATTGAAGCAAAATATCCGCCGCGGCAATTGCCTGAAGGTGCTAAAGTAACGCGTGTTGGCCCCAGTCCTACCGGTTTGATGCATATCGGTAATTTAATCGCAGCTTTGATTCCGGAACGTTTGGCGCATCAATCAAACGGTATTTTCTTTTTGCGTATTGAAGACACGGATCAAAAACGCAAAGTGGATGGGGCTGTTGATTTAATTTTAAACAGCCTTTACGGATACGGCATTCAAAATGATGAAGGGCCTGTTTTAAACGGACCGGAAAAAGGAAGCTATGGCCCTTATTTCCAAAGCGCTCGGAAAGAAATTTATCAAGCGTATGTCAAAGATTGGTTGGAAAAAGATTTGGCTTATCCGTGTTTTTGTACGGAAGAAGAAAACGAAAAAAATCATGCTTTACAAGTGGCTCAAAATGCGCGGCCGGGCTATCACGGCGGATGGGCCAGATGTCGGAATTTATCCGAAGAAACGGTTTTGCAAAATTTAAACGAAGGCAAAAAGTTTGTTATTCGTTTTAAGTCTCCCGGTCATTATAATAAAAAAATCGTGATACAAGATGTTTTGCGCGGAAAGCGGGAATTTCCGGAAAATGATTTGGACATTGTCATTTTGAAAGGGGATGGTTTACCGACGTATCATTTTGCACATTTGATTGATGACCATTTGATGGGAACAACGCATGTGATTCGCGGGGAAGAGTGGTTGTCTTCGTTGCCGTTACACATTCAACTTTTCCAAACAATGGGGTGGAAGCTGCCGAAATATGGCCATATTGCACATGTCCAGAAAATGGATGAAAACGGCAATCGCCGCAAATTTTCAAAACGGTTGGATCCGGAAGCCAAATTGACGTATTACAGCGAAAAAGGTTATCCGAAAACGGCTTTGATTGAATATTTGTTAAATTTGGCTAATTCTAATTTTGAAGATTGGCGGCGGGCGCATCCGGATAAACCCTACACAGATTTCGAACTGTCTTTGAACAAGCTCAATTCAAGCGGCGCTTTGTTTGATTTGGTTAAATTAAACAGCATCAGCAAAGATGTCATCGGAAAAATGACAGCGCGGGAGATTTATGATTATGCGTTGGAATGGATGAAAAATTACGATGTTCCGTTCTCCGAAGTTATGGAAAAAAACAAAGATTACATGATTCGAATTTTTAACATTGAACGGGAAGGGGTTAAAAAAGTTCGTAAAGATATTGCCGTTTGGTCAGATGTGAAGAATGAAGTTTCTTATTTCTTTGATGATCAATTCACATTGACAACCGGAGAGGCATACAAACTTCTTTCTCCTATGTCTGTCAATGACATAATGAAGATTGTTAATGCTTTTGTTGAAAGTTATGATGAAGCTGATTCCAAAGAAGTTTGGTTTGATAAAATCAAAAAAATTGCTGAAATGAACGGGTTTGCAACAGATATGAAAGCGTACAAAGCCGAACCTGCCAATTTCAAGGGAAGTGTGGCGGATGTCGCCAAAGTGTTGCGGATTTTTGTGACGGGAAAAGAGCAATCTCCTGATTTGTATGCGATTATGCAAGTCATGGGCAAAGACCGTGTTTTGAAAAGATTAACGATTGCATAGGAAAAAAGGATGTTTGCGAAACTTCAGGAAACTCAATTTATTAAAAACTATAAACGGATGTGGCCGTTTGTGAAACCTTATTGGTTTCGAGCACTTTTGGCCACATTGATTACCATCCCGATCGGGTCTTTGGATGCGGTTATTGCACTGTCTTTGAAGCCTTACATGGATAACGTTTTGATTGATAAAAGCATTGCGTCGCCCGTTTATATTCCCGTTTTGATTATTTTGTTTACGATTATTCAAAGCGGGCTGGATTATTCTTCCAGTTATTTAAATACGTGGGTTGGTTCCAAAATTACAATGGAGCTGAAGCAAAAACTTTATAAAAAATTGGTTTCGTTTGAACCGGCTTATTTCGACAGAACGTCTTCCGGTGTGGTTGTTTTCAGATACGACAATGACCCGAACTTGGCTTGTACGGGGCTTTTAAATAACTTAAAAGTCTTTACATCGCGCGTGTTTTCATCGCTTTCATTGATTGCCGTGTTGATTTATACGTCATGGGAATTGGCGATTATTGCGATTACCGTTTTGTTTTTATCTTTGTATCCTTTAACAAAGATTCGCCAAAAAATCAAGGAAATCACGGCGCGGACGGTGATGGCTGGCGGAGAAGCTGTTACGCTTTACAATGAAACATATGCCGGGAATAAAACAATCGCGTCTTATAACCTCAAGAAACATCAAGAACAACTGTTTCACAGCGTTTTAACGAAGTTGTTTAAATTGGCAATTAAGCAAACTCAAAAAACGGCTTGGTTGTCTCCGATGATGCACATTATTATTTCCGTCGGTATTGCGCTTGTGATTTGGGCGGGCAGTTCTTTGATTATGCATCAACAAATTACGGGCGGTGATTTCGTGGCTTTTATGACAGCTATGCTGATGCTGTACACACCGATTAAAAATATCGGTAAAAACTTCAGCTCTGTTCAGTTGTCGTTTATGGCCATTGACCGTGTCTTTGAAATTTTGGAACAGCCTGTCGCCATTAAAGACGGTAAAAATCCAAAGACATTGCAAGGGTTAAAAAAAGAAATTACCTTTAAACAAGTCGGGTTTGAATATAAACCGGGTATCCCTGTGTTAAAAGACATTAATTTACATTTAAAGAAAGGGCAAACGATTGCTTTTGTGGGCAACTCGGGCGGCGGCAAGACGACTTTAGTTAACTTGATTCCGCGCTTTTATGATGTGACAAGCGGTTCTATTGAAATTGACGGCGAAGACATTCGGCATTTTTCTTTAGAGTCGTTGCGCGATAAAATTGCGGTTGTTTTCCAAGACAACTTCCTGTTTTCCGGAACGATTTTGGACAATATTTTGTTAGGCAAAGCAGATGCGACGCCGCAAGAAATTGAATTGGCATTAAAATGTGCGTGTTTGGATGAATTCGTGCATGACTTAAAAGACGGTTTGAATACCAATATCGGGGAACGCGGTACGCTTTTATCCGGCGGTCAAAAACAACGGGTCGCCATTGCACGGGCTTTTTTAAAGAATGCGCCGATTGTGATTTTGGATGAAGCGACCTCTGCGCTGGATAATAAATCCGAAGCAATTGTTCAAAAAGCAATTGATAACTTGATGGAAGACAGAACTGTTTTTGTGATTGCGCATCGGTTATCGACTGTTCAAAATGCCGATAAAATCGTGGTTGTAAACGAAGGCAAAATTGTGGAAGAAGGGACGCATGAAGAGCTTTTGAATATCGAAAACGGAGCGTATAAAGCGCTTTATATGGCACAGTTTAAGACAAAGTAATTTTGCCTTTTTTCATGGTTTTCAAAATACACAGACGCAGATCGCTCATGATTTGCGTCTTGTCATTGATAGTGCTGACCTGAAAGCGAACTTCCATTTGAATTTTGCCGTTATCCAAGCTGGTAATCAGAAAAGAAGGGCTCGGATTTTGAATAATTCTTTTTTGTTTTTTTAAACAGTCTCGGATCAGATTTTGGGCTTGCGTCATATCGACACTAATCGGTAGGGTCAGTGTTAAGACAGCATTCGCGGAAACTGTTTGATGGCTTAAGTTTGTGATGTCTGTCGATAAAATGGATGCGTTTGGAATTAAAATACGAATGTTATCCGCCGTTTCAAGCTCTGTTGAACGAATGTTGATTTGCCGGACAAGGCCTTGTTTTCCGTTAATGATGACTTTATCACCGACTTTTATGGCTTGGCCGAACAGAATAATGATTCCCGAAAAAAAGTTGTTTACGATATTTTGAAGGCCAAACCCGATGCCGACAGATAAAGCACCGGCGATAATCGTAAAGTTTTTTAAGTTAATGCCTAAAGCCGAAAGGACAAGGAAAAAGGCTAAAATCAGACCTAAATATCCGATGACGGAGACGATGGTTGCTTGCGTTCCTCGTGTTAAGTCGGTTTTGGGCAGCAAGCGTGTTTGCATAAATAATTGGATTAATTTAGTTGCTTCCATTGTGATAATGAATGTTAAAAAGGCAAAAAACAACGGAGCCAGCGGAATGTTGATTTTACCGATGTGAACGCTCATGAGTTGAGCTTTAATCGTTGGTGACAGCTCTAAAATAACGGCAAATAAAATAACCAGAGCAACTAAAATTCGTTTTATCCATTTGAACATTTTTTTCTCCCCAAAGAGAAATAAGTCATAAATAAAAAAAATCAAGATTTTGCTTGACAGTGGGGGGGGGGGGTAGGGTATGCTGTTTCCGAATCTGTTTATAAAGAGGAGGAAACGATGTTCAAATTGAAAAGCTTGTTTGGGAAAAGTGTGTCAGGAATCGGGGTATTCCGTTCGGGAATGCATTTTGAAAGCGGAAAGGGTGTGCCGGTCAAAGTGGCGCCCCGACCCCCCGTCTCGCACGGGGCAACTTTTGGGAATTTTGGTCAATTGTTACATTGGCTGCATTCACCGACCGGAATGTTGTCAGATAAATGTATCGGCAGGGCGTCCACCCGCACCCCCGCACCCCGCCGATGCCAAGCCGGCCGAACATTGTTGGAGATGTTGGCTGTTTTGGCCATCATCGGGGTGTTAAGTGTGGCAGCCTTGATGGGATTTCGATATGCTCTGGATAAACACAAAGCCAACAGCATTTACCATGATGTGCATTTATTGGCATTGCATGTCATGGACACGGGCAAAGATACAGTGCCTTCAGATTTTTACCCGCAGTCCGGCATGACATTCGGGATTGATACGACAACATATGCCAATGGTTTTGTCGTAACTGTATCGGACGTATCGGAAAAAGTATGTGATAAAATTATGGCTGCGAATGATACGTCGATAGAAGAGGTTTATGTTGGTTCGGAAGGGCATACGACTTGTTCGGGTTCCCAAACGATGGGTTTTATGTTTTTATACGATGGTTCCCTTTCATCCGGTGGCGGGACATCCGGCGGTTCGGGCAGTGGAGAAGAGCCGGAAGATCCTTGCGCCGGGATGGTTTGTCAACATGGCGGATCGTATGTTGATGGAATGTGTCACTGTGTGAACGGATATACGGGTGATTACTGTGAAATCGAACCTAATCTGTGCGCGGATGTTGTTTTAACAGCTTGTCAAGCCTCATGTGATCCTGTGACAGGATTGATTGTGAATCAATCAGATGGAACAGCCTGTACAACATCCGATAATCAATCGGGAACGTGTCTAAATGGGATTTGTGAAGCATCTTCGTCCTGTGAAGACGGAATCGAAGTTATTGGTAAAAACGGACACGCTTACTGCCGCAGTCATTCGACAATGAATTGGGAAGGGGCTTCTGCTTACTGTATAACTTTGGGAAGAACATTGGCAACGATGGAACAATTGTGTAACATCGATGATACACAAAAATGGGACGGATCAACCGGAAACGGAAAATGTTTGAATTTAAAGGCCTCAGAGGGGTATTATCTTTGGTCTGCTACACCTCATATAGTTAATATAGATACATTCGTATTTGTTGTTCATACTGAAAACGGTAACGTTACAGACGCTCGTTCAACAAAAAGTTATTATGCTGTGTGTTGGTAAAAACGTTTTTGAAAGAGTGAGATTATTTTTGCACATTCCTCAAGAGTGTGGTAACATACCCATATGCATGAAATAATCGGATTAACAGGTTCTCTTTTTTTCGCTTTGTGTTCGTGGCCGTTAGCTTACGACAGCCTTAAACGACGCTCTGCTCAAGGCATTAAATGGTCTTTTATCATCATTTGGTTTTTGGCCGCTGTTTTTAGTGCCGTTTATGCCATTGGTGTTCAAAAATATGTGTTGCTTCCCAATTATCTTTCCGGCGGATTAGGCATTGCTGTGGTGCTTTACGTCAAGATTCAAGAAACTGTTAAAGGAAAGTATCATGGGAATTGAAATCATCGGCTGGTTAGGCGGGTTATTTTACGCTATTTTTGCCATTCCGCAAACAGTTGCGATTGTAAAGGCCGGCCATGCCAAGTCTGTCAGCGTATATTTTTTGATTTTAATGTGGTTCGGCGCATTGTTCAGCCTAATTTATGTGTGGCCGAGCCGGGACGCCCCGTTAATGCTTAATTTTATTTTAAGCTTAATCACTTCCAGCATTATGTTGAAATACAAATTTTTTGAAAGAAATTAACGTCTTTCCTGCCAACCTTTGGCAGCCAAATTAATCCGATCATTCACAGGGCCTTGATGCGGCCGGCGCAGAACACCTAATACCAATTCTGTTTTATTTCGGATTAATTCCGGAAGCTCCCATGTTTTTCCCATTAAATAATAACGAGCCAAATCGGCGAAAAGCCGCGCTTCCATATATGTTCCAAAGGTTGAATAACGAATATCGGCATTTTGAAAGCGGTTTCGGATACGTGCAAAATCAGCTTCATGTTCGGGCAAAATAAAGCCATGTCCTTGCAACAGATTTTTGAACGTTTGCAGGGCAATCGGATGATGCCAGCCACCGCCGAACAAAATAAAACGTGGCGGAACATTTATCTTTTCGGGAAGATACTTTAGGGAATGAACGGCAATGTAAGCGCTGAAATAGGCCGATGTATGAACAATATCATTAAAGTGTTTACCCGGTTCTGAAAAAGCTTGAATCCTGTCAAAATGATAAAATGCCGGGTCTGCAGATTTCGGAGCAGGGAGATTGTAAAAATTGTCGCCAGCATCGGTTGTGGCGCTGTTGTCAAAAAGGTCTTTTAACAAAGTCGGCATGAATGCTCCTTTTAAAGCATACAGACCGTCTTTATCATAGGCATCTTGATTGCCGGTGTGGCGTCGAATAAGATTATCCGTCAAATCATTAAAGGGGCCGGCATCCCATCCGGCAATCGCTTTGTGATTGACGATAACCGCCAAGTTACTGGTGTTTCCGGCATTGTAATAAATGCCGTCTCCTTCGGTAACGGCAATGTGAGCATTATGCGGCGGTGCCAGTGGAGCGCCTTCATAATTGTTCATGATAAGCGCAGAACGGAAGTCGTAAACAACCGGAATTCCCGTTAAATCTGCTAACATTTGACCGGAACCGACTTGGAGGGTATAGGGATAGGCCTTTCCTTGACCAGCCACAGACGGCGGAAAATGATCCAACGTTTTTCCATGAAATCCGATAGCATCAATGTGCGTTCGGTCAATGTTGTTTTGTTGGCACAGAATTTGAATGGCTTTGGCGATGCCGGAAATGTAGTCATCGTGAAACGAGCAAAATTCCGGACTTTTTTCCAATACAGCCATTGATACTTTTTCTTTAGTCACCATATCGCGCAGGCGGACAACTTTTTGACGCATGGCATCTGAATAGGGCTCCGAGTAAGCGCAAACATCTGTCATGCGATTGCCGTCAAAGTCCGTTAAGAGCAAGTCAACAGCATCCATCGAGTTGCCGGTCATGACGCCGATAATTCTGTATTTTTTCATAAAAGAGCCTTTTTTAAAATACCGCCGTTTTGATTTAACAGGCAAACTGCTTCTTCTTTGGAAATATTTTTAACTGCCATGACGCAAGCCGTTTTAACCCGGTAATCGGCAGACACTAAAAATTGTCCGGCCGTTTCATAGGGAATTTTGGCAATTTCCGAAACAATTCGTGTGGCGCGGTCTGTCAGTTTAGCATTCATTGTGCGCACGTCGACCATATAATTTTCGTACGTTTTCCCGATGCGAACCATCGAAGCCGTCGATAACATGTTTAAAATCATTTTTTGAGCTGTGCCGGATTTCATGCGAGAAGAACCCGTAATGACTTCTTCGCCTACAATCGGGTTGATAAAGACATCACTGAAAGCCGCGAGCTTTGCTTTAGGATTAGAACTGATACCAACCGTTTTACAACCCAAATTTTGTGCTTTTTCCAATACAGCCAATACATAAGGCGCATTGCCGCCTGCCGAAATGCCGACAATAACGTCGTTGCATGTCGGGTTGAAAGTCATTAAATCTGCGAGGCCGCTTTCTTGTGAATCTTCGGCGTTTTCAACGGAATATCGTAAAGCTTTGTCTCCGCCGGCAATAAAACCGCACACCATGCCGTGTTCAACGCCAAACGTCGGCCAACATTCGGAAGCATCCAAAACACCTAAACGGCCGCTGGTTCCGGCTCCGAAATAAGCCAACCGTCCTCCCTTTAAAAAAGCATCCGCAATCATGTCGACCGCAGATGCAATGTGAGGAAGCACTTTTTCAACAGCCAAAGCCACTTTTTTGTCTTCGTTATTGATAACTTGAACAATTTCCAACGAACTCATCAAATCAATGTTGACGGAATTCGGATTTCTTTTTTCTGTTAATGCCACTGTCATAGACGTTCTTAATAAAATATTTATCTTTTTTCTTTAAACTCATCTTATCAAAAAAGGAATTCATTGACAATGATAAATTATATTTGGCTTTTCTTCATTGCTTCTTCTGTTATAATATCTATTTTTAACAATAAGATAGAAGAAGTTTTTCATTCAGTGCTTCAATCTTGCGAGCTGGCCGTAACCATTTCAATCGGATTGATTGGCGTGATGGCGTTTTGGCTGGGGTTGATGAAAATTGCCGAGGCTTCCGGCTTGATGAAGATAATCGCACGCGCTTTATCGCCGATTATTCGGTTTTTATTTCCGGATATTCCCAAAAATCATCCGGTTCAAGCGGATATTACCATGAATGTATCTGCCAATGCGCTGGGGCTTGGCAACGCGGCAACGCCGTTTGGGATTAAAGCCATGGAAGGTTTGCAAGAATTAAATAAAAACGATAAAAAAACGGCCAGTGATGCCATGTGTACTTTTTTAACCATTAACACAGCCGGTGTTCAGCTGATTCCCGTGACAGCTGTGGCGATTTTAGCATCGTTAAAGGCCGAAAATCCGACGGATATTATTGTGCCGACAATGATAACGACGGTTGCGGCACTGACAATCGGTATTTTGTTTGTGAAATGTGTTATTCGATTGTGGCCGGAACCGGCGAAACGAAAGGATAAATAATGCTTTCATCCTTTTCTGCGGCCGTCATTCCGATGTTGATTTGCTTTTTTGTTTTATACGGTGCTTGCCGAAAGGTGCCGGTTTATGAAACGTTTACGGAAGGCGCAAAAGAAGGTTTTCAAATTTCGGTCCGCATCATTCCGTATTTGGTTGCGATGATGGTTGCTGTGGGCATGTTTCGTGCCAGCGGTGCAATTGATATGTTGGCTGACGGATTAAAACCGTTTTTGACATGGGCCGGTGTCTCGCCCGATTTGTTGCCACTGGCGATTACCCGGTCTTTGTCCGGTAGCGGGGCGAGGGGAATTTTTGCCGAATTAGCAGCTGCTCATGGCCCGGATTCGCCTGTAACTAAAACAGCTGCGGTGATGCTGGGCAGTTCTGAAACCACGTTTTACGTCTTATCCGTTTATTTCGGAGCCGTCGGTATTACCAAGTTTCGTCATGCCGTTTCAGCCGGTATCGTGGCTGATTTAGCGGGCGTGATTATCGCGCTTATTGTGTCGCGATTTGCCTTTTACTAATTGGCATACGTCCCTTTTAAAACAGCTTGATCCATGATATGGCCGTTCATGGCTGCTTTTAGTTCATTAACAGTAAAGCCTTGCTTTAAATTTAAAAGCGTATCCAAGGCATAGACATGCAGTTGATAAACATGTGGCGCATTGGGCGGTGCCATTCCGCCGTACATGTTTTCTCCCCAGCTATTTTTTCCTTGAATAAAAGCAGCGTGACGGCTGGCATCTGCTGGCACACTTGTTTCCGTCAGGTCTGCCCCCAACCAATGAACCCACGTGAAGCCGGCAACGGGAACGGAATCCGGATCGTCCAGAATAAATGCAAAAGCGATTGTTCCTTGCGGCGCATCATGAATGTCAAACGGCAGAGAATATATCGGCATAGATCCTTTGAAATCAACCCCGCGTTTTCCGTATTTGTCTTCGATAACACCATCTTGAATGGCTGAACTTGTTAAGTACATTTCTTTCCTCATAAAAAATAGAACCTATCTTGAAGATAAGTTCTATTTTAAAGGACGTCAAGAAAAGTCTTACTTTTTCTTTGTCCGGAGCAAGTCCAAGATTTTAATCAATTCATCACGCAACTGGCGCCGATCAACAACCGCATCAATCATGCCGTGTTCCAACAGATATTCGGAAGTTTGGAAATTGTCCGGCAGTTTTTCGCGAACCGTTTGTTCAATCACCCGCCGGCCGGCAAAAGCAATCATTGCATTCGGTTCAGCTAAAGCAACGTCGCCGAGCATGGCAAATGAAGCCGTTACGCCGCCTGTTGTCGGATTAGTTAAAATCGTTACATAAGGCAACCCTTTTTCTTTTAATTGCTTGATGGCCAACGTCGTCCGCGGCATTTGCATCAAAGACAAAATGCCTTCTTGCATGCGAGCGCCGCCGGAGGAGGGGACAATAATCAAAGCGGCATCTTGTAAAATGGCCAAGTTTGCCGCGGCAATAATGGCTTCGCCAACCGCCGTTCCCATAGATCCCCCCATAAACGCAAAGTCAAAGACAGCAACAACAGCAGGATATCCGCCGATTGTTCCGTGAGCAACCGCAATCGCATCATCTTGTTTTGTTTTTTTGCGCGCTTCTTTTAATCGATCTGAATATTTTTTTAAATCGACGAAATTCAACGGGTCCGTCTTGACTTCCGGTAATTGAATCAGGGAATAATGTTCTCCATCGAACAACATTTCCATGCGGCGTAAAACCGGTAACCGAAAATGATACCCGCAGTTCGGGCAGATTTGGTTGTTTTCATCCAATTCTTTGTGGAAAATCATCTTTTCACAATGTGGACAGCCGGTCCATAAGTTGTCCGGTATTTCTTTTTGCGGCACTAATTTACTGATTTTAGGCCGAACGTAATTCGTAAGCCAGTTCATGAGACCCTTCTTTTAAGCTGTTGGATTAATTCTTTTTTTCAACAATTTGCCTGCTTTGAAAAACGGCACGGTTTTTTGTTCAACCATGACGGATTCTCCGGTTTTCGGATTGCGGGCTTTGCGCGGATTGCGCGTCCGAACGGAAAATACGCCGAAACCACGCAATTCAACCCGGTTGCCTTCCTTTAAAGCCTTTGTAATTTCATCAAAAACCGTTGACACGATGCGTTCTGCATCCGTGTGATACAAATGGGGGTTTTCTTTTGCAATTTTTTCAATCAATTCTGAACGTGTCATTTTATTCCTTCCTTTGGTTATTTATTTATCTTGAACCTGCCATAAAGGCGACAAAATGTCAATAGAAATATAGACTTTTCACGATTTTGTCATAAATGAAAAATGATAACACCAGCTTTTCACAGAACCGATTCTATAAACATTTTTCAGCTGAAAGAGGGCATTTTGCTTATGACGGCGTATGTTAATCCCAATCCGACACTCAACATTGGGGCCGATAACGGCACGCGTTAACGGTTGTTGAATAAGCTTTTCTGCCTTTTCCTTCAGCGACATCAGAAAAAGAGAAATCATTTTTCAAATTGAACAGGCTTTCTGTGAATGAATGTGTACTTATCCATCAACTCTGTTCCCAAAATGCGTTTGATGCTGCGGATAAAACGGCCATTGTAACCGTCGATATAAGATTGAACGGCTTTTCTTCCAAGCAACGGAGAAAAAGACATCTCTGGATAGAAGAGGGCTGTCGGCATTGAATAATTGTTTTCTTCCAGCATAACCAAATGGATCGGAACTTCCGGATTATCGGAGGCAAGCCCAATCGTCGAATTGGTTGTCCCAAAATCGATTCCGCAAGAATAACGTGTCATGAGGTTCTCTTTTAGCCGCCGCCATTATAATGAAAGGATACATAAAATCAAGCGCGTTTTTAAGCGAGCTGAATGGGAAAATACGATTGAAATTAAATTTGCGCCGCCACAGAGCGCTTTGTTTATTCATAAAGAAAATTATTTCCAAGAACGAGCTTGGCTGTGTGGATAAAGCCAAAAGAAATCCACAAAGTTATCCACAGGCTTTGTAAGCATTTGAAATAAAAGGGAAGTTTCCATTTTCACCCATATACATTTGTCGCATAATTTATATTATGTATAGTCAGAGAGGTGATTAAAGAAAGGGTGTTGTTTTTCAATAAGTTATTTCAAATTTTTGCATTTATTTTCGGAAACTTTGATATGTTTTTGTTTTTTATTTTGTTCCTTCGTTGGATTCAAAAAAAAGCACGCTCGTAAAGCGTGCTTTTTATATTTCGAATGTCATGCCATCGAACCCAGGCCGTACATTAGACGGTAAAGTTTGGCATAATGTCGCGTAATCCATCGTTGTTCCCATGTGCGTTAAATAAACGTGCTTCGGTTTGATTTCGTTTATCCATTCAAGCGCTTTAGCCAAATATAGATGCTTTTCGCTCTCTTTTACGGAAACACAGCCCAAAACCCACGTGTGAATGCCTTTTAAGGCCGCAAAAGTCTCATCCGGCATAGCGTTTAAGTCGGTCGAATAAGCAAAATCATCAATTCTAAAGCCCAAACTGCTCCCTGCTCCATGCGTTTGAAGGAGCGGAACTAAGCTGAAGGGCCCGATATTGACCTTTTCCATCGGATGCAGCAAATGCAAATCATATCCGCAGGAATACTTATCCATTTCTTTATCATCTGAAATCAAGTAATAAAAACGGCGATGAAAATCATCCAAATCCGCCGCATTCAGATAAACCGGCAATGGTTTTAAGTGTGCAAAAGCCTTCATATCATTAATGCCTGCCGTATGATCAGCATGAAGATGCGTATAAACAACGCTGTCAATGTGCGGAAATCCGACATTTTGCAATTCCAACCGAATTTCGGGCGGCGTGTCAAACAACAAATGAAATCCGTCTTTTTCCAACAATAACGATGTCCGCGAACGGTTATTTTTCGGATTGTCCGGGTCGCAATCGCCATATTGCTTGTAAAGATTAGGCACGCCGGCCGACGAGCTGCATCCCAGTATGATTCCTTTCATTTAAACAATTCCTTTTTCAATCGGCTTTTAAACAATGTCAGAAAGTTTTTTTGCAACGTATCAGCCAATGTTTCTTCCGGTATGTTTTTGATTTGCGCTAATTGTTTGAATGTTTCGACAACCATAGCCGGTTCATTGCGTTTTCCCCGATGCGGCACCGGAGCTAAATACGGCGCATCCGTTTCGACCAAAATTTGTGATAAAGGCAGTTTTTTCACAATATCACGCAGTTCTTCGGACTTTTTAAAGGTAATAATGCCGGAAAGCGAAATGTACATGCCTAAATCGACGGCTGTTTTGGCTAATTGTTCGGATGATGAAAAACAATGAATCATGCCGGTAAACGGCTTATAAGTCATTTCTTCTTTTAAAATACCCATCATATCTTTATCCGCATCGCGTGTGTGGATAATAATCGGTAATCCGGCCTGCCGCGCAGCTTCAATATGTGTGCGTAACGATTCTTGCTGATATTTGCGGTCAACGTTTTCGTAATGATAATCCAGCCCCGTTTCGCCGACACCGATAATTTTCAGGTGGTGCAGCATTTGTAAAAGCTCTTGAACACTCAACATATTGTCGGGATCTATCGAGTCCGGATGAATGCCAAAGGCACCGTAAATAAAGGGATATTTTTCAATCAAAGCAATCAATTCCGGATAGCTGCGCGGATCTGTGGCAACGTCTAAAATGACTTTAACGCCGGCTTGTTGAGCCCGCTGAATAACATCATCTAAATCTTCTTCAAAACTGTCGAAATCCAAATGACAGTGACTGTCAATAATCATTTAATCCGCCCTATTTTTAACATTAAAGAGACCAGTGTGCTCTTTTTATCCAAGTATAAACTTTTAACATCTTTGAATTGTTGTACCATGTCATCCCATATTTCAAGATAAAGGTCAAGTTTTTCTTTTGACGGGGGCTCTTTTTTAATTTGAAGCAAGACAAAAGACAATAATAAATCTTTGACCATGTCATAAATGCTTTCGTCTTTTGAAACTTTTTCGGCAAAAGAAAACAAAGCCGTCACATCAATGGGATTTTTTTCAAGAAGCAAAGCCATTTCTTGATAATATTCAAGACCATTCATTTCCTTTAATTTGTAATATTTTCCGATGCTTCCATCGCTTAATTCAACCAAAGCATCAACATTTTCACTGTCCGGATAAGACCCCAAAATAAAGGATTTCATTTCTTCTTTTGAAAGCGGTGTTAAATGGATGCTGCGGCACCGAGACCGAATCGTCGGCAGCAATTTGCCGGGATTATGACTCAACAGAAAAATCACAGCCTGTGCCGGTGGTTCTTCCAGCAACTTTAACAAAGCATTCGCCGCGTTTTCGTTCATGTCATCGGCCGTATCAATGACTAAAACGCGCCATTTGTCCCCGGAAGCCGTCAAAGATAAAAACTGAATTCCTTTACGGATATCATCAATGGTAATTTCGCTTTTGCGGTCTCGTTTTATGTCCTCATCCAGTTCTTTACCGGCTTGAATTGTTTTGATGATGTCTTTCTTTTCTTCTTCGGTATAATCTTTTTCAATCCATTTCAAATCAGGATGCAACGTTAATTCCGAATTTTCATTCCCGGTCAACAGAAAATTGGCAAACCGGCGAATAAGCGCGGATTTACCGACGCCATAAGGCCCCTGCACCAGCCATGAACCGGCAAGTTTTCCCTGATTAAAGACATCTTTCAGTCGGGCAAAAGCCTGTTCCGTGTTCATGAAAAACGATCCTCAATCAACTGAACGATTTCCCGGTGAAGCGTGTCAGGAGAAGTATCGGCATTCATGACAACGCATCGATTGGGTTCGGCTGCCGCAATTTCTTTAAAACCTTGCCGCAGGCGTTCATGAAAAGCCAATGCACTGGCTTCAAATCGGTCAGCTTGCCCGCGTTGACAAACTCGATTTAATCCGATTTGCGGGTCAATATCCAAAATAATGGTTAAGTCTGGTTTAAAATCGCCGGCCACCATGTGATATAAATCAGCAACCTGCTCTTTTGTTATCAAACGGCTTTGACGGCCGTAAACCTGATAAGCCAAGGTCGAATCGGCAAATCGGTCGGAAATAACCCACTGCCCTGCTTTTAAAGCCGGCCAAATTGTATCAACCAAATGTGCCCGTCGCCCCGCGTAAAACAAAAGCGTTTCCGAAACGGCATCCCATTTATTCAATTGGCCGTTGATTAAAATTTGGCGAATTTCATCGGCGCCGACGGATCCGCCGGGTTCTTTGGTAAACAGGCAAGGTATCTTTTGCTTTTCAAAATAGCTTTTCAGCATTTGAATTTGTGTGCTTTTTCCCGCGCCGTCGCCGCCCTCCAGCGTGATAAATTTGGGCCCTCCTTGCATGTTATTCCCCTTTTCCGGAAAGCATGTACATGAAAACAGCTTTTAACTTGCCGAAATATCCGACTTTACCGACAGATTTGCCGGCCACGACGGGAAAATCATAATTTTCACCACTCGGAAGAGAAATACGCAAAGTTCCCAAACGTTGACCTTTATCTATCGGTGCTTTGATGGGAGCATCATAAATCAATGTGACTTTCTTTTTCAAATAATCCAACCGTTTCATGGTGACAATGATATTTTCGTCAACAATGCCGGGAACGGTTTCAACCTCCCCCATCCAAACGGGAATTTGCTCAACAACGCTGCCTTTGGTGTAAAAAGTATAATTGTCAAACTCTCTGAACCCCCAGTCCAAGATTTTTTTAGCTTCCTGACCGCGTTCTTTCATTGTTTTTAAACCGTTGATGACCAAAATCAATCGACGGTCACCGTCCATGCTTTTCGCTGACCCCACCAAACCGTAACCGGATTTTTCCGTGTGTCCGGTTTTCATGCCGTCTGCTTGTTCCGGCATGCTGTAAAGCAGCGGGTTTCTGTTTTCTTGGTTAATCCCGTTGTATTTAAAGCTTTTTTCAGCGTAAAGCGGGTAATATTCGGGAAATTCGCGAATGATTTTGCGTGCCAGCATCGCCAATTCATGTGCCGTCATCAAATGTTCTTTATTCGGCCAACCGGTTGCGTTTTTGAATGTACTTTTTTCCAAACCGATTTCCCGCGCTTTAATTGTCATTTCGGCTGCAAAATTATCTTCGGATCCTGCCAGATTTTCAGCCAATGTAATGCAAGCATCATTGCCCGATTGAATGATAACGCCTTTTAATAAATCACCGACTTTAACGCTTGAGTTCGGATCCAAAAACATGGTTGAACTGCCGCTTTTGCTACCGCCTTTGCGCCACGCATTTTCACTGACCGTGAATTCATCTTCCAAAGACAGTTGCCCTTGTTTCAGCTTATCAAAAACCACATAAGCCGTCATTAATTTACTCATGGACGCCGGCGCCATCAATTCATCGCCTTTTTTATCCAGTAAAACAGCGCCTGTGTCAAAATCCATCAAATAAGCGTGCGAGGCCGAAGTCGTAAAAGTTGATTGTGCCAAAGCACCTGATGCAGCCGTACACAAAGCCAAAGCGAATAAAGTCTTTTTCATCATTTTTTCCTATTTTCCAATTTCTTGAACCAATCGAGCTTCGCCGAAGCCTCTTCTTTCCAATAAATCAATCGTTTCAACCGCTTTTTGAGGGTCGTCATACGGTCCGAGCCGCACTCGGAATAAAACCGTATCCGGCGTCGTTTTTTCCAAAATCTGGACTTGGCCGAATGGTGTTAATTCGGATTGCAGATTTTGGGCATTTTCTATTTTTGAAAAAGCACCGACTTGAACATAATACCCGGCCGAAGCGATTCCGAAAACGGGTTTGTTAACGGGGACAGCCGTTTCACCGACCGGTGCCGCCGTTACCGGTTTAACCGGTTCTAAATCCGATACATTTGAACTGGCAATCGTTTCGGGCATCGGATTAGCCAACGGAATCGGCGATGAAACATCATTTGTTTCAGTTGTTTTTTGTATATCGCTCAACGGCGGCAAGGGTGGCCCACCGACAACTTTTCCGCCATTTTTCAAAATTTGTTTTTTAAGTCCCTTGCTTTCTTCTGCCATAATTTCAACGCGGACTTTGGCGGTTCCTTTGTCTTTAAAATCCAAAACTTCCGCTGCTGTTTTGGAAACATCAATGATTCGGTTGTTAACAAAGGGGCCTCGATCATTAATTCGAACAATGACTGATTTGCCGTTTTCCAAGTTTGTTACTTTGGCAATCGAAGGTAACGGCAACGTTCTGTGAGCCGCCGTCATTGCGTGCATGTCATATTTTTCGCCGTTTGCCGTCAACCCGTTGTGGAAATCGGGGCCGTACCAAGAAGCAATGCCGACTTCCCGGTAAGACATGTCTTCTTGAGGATAATACCATATATTGTTGACCTGATACGGTGTTCCGATTTTATAAATACCGTTTGCATCCATTGAAACATAATTTTTTCCGGAAGATTTCAATAAAACGCCGTTATCCGTACAACCGGTTAAACAACACGATAAAACAAGCAAAGCAATTGGTAACTTTTTCATGATTATTTTCCTTTGGGTCTTTTCATAAACACCTATGTTCGTTTTTACATCATTTTAATATTTTTTCAAGTAAATCTTTTGATAAATATCCGTCAACAGGCATTTGGTTTTGTTTTTGATAAGCTTTAACGGCTTTTCGTGTTTGGCTGCCGTAAATGCCGTCCGGCGAGCCTTCATAAAAACCCATGCTCTTTAATTGATTTTGAATGTGTCGAATATCTTGTGTCGGAATAACAGCTTCATCCAGCAATCCCGAGACATTAAAAGCAGGTTTGCCGGCAATATGGTCAGCCAAAATACCGACACTTAATGCATAAAAATCTGACCGATTCCACCGTTTGATGACGTCAAAATTCGAATAAACCAAAAAAGCCGGTCCCAATTGTCCTGCCGGCATGATTAAACGTGCCTGAATGGTTTCTTCAAAAGGTGTTAAGCTTTCTTTTCCCTTTAAGCGGAATCCTTTTTCATACCATTCTTTCAAAGTCATTTTTTCATCGATTAAAGAATCGATACCGGTGTTGGGAAGAACGGCTTCTCTTCCCCAGCTGATTTGCGGGTTCCACCCCAATTTGGACAGATAGTTTGCGGCAGAACCTAACGCATCGTCAAAAGAATTTACTAAATCCCGCCGGCCGTCTTTATCTTCATCAACGGCGTATTGCAAGTAAGTTGTCGGCATGAACTGGAAATGTCCGAACGCGCCGGCCCAAGATCCTTTCGGCGGTTCGATTTGTTCTTTTTGAATGATTTTCAACAAAGCAATTAACTGCTGTGTAAAGAAAGCGGATCGGCGATTGTCGTAAGACAACGTGGCAAGCGCATCCAGTGTATTTATTCGCCCTTTAATGGCGCCGTAATGCGTTTCAACGCCCCAAAAAGCCAATAAATAAGGTGCCGGCACACCGTATTGACGTTCGATTTTGGCTAAAACGGCGTTTTTTTCTTTGAACAAAGCCCGCCCCTTTTGAATGCGTTCGGTTGAGATAGCACGCTTCATATAGGCAGAAAACGGAGACTTAAATTCCGGCTGTTTGCGGTCAAGGACGATGACGCGTTCCAAATGTTGTAAGTTGGGGACATATTGCTGAACAACCTGAGCCGACACGTTTTGTTCCAACGCATAAGTTGCAAAACTTTGTTTCCATGCATCAAACGCTGCATCGGCTTTTACCGCGAACGGCACAGCCCCAAGTAAGAAAAGTCCGCCTAAAAATTTAAATAGCATCCAAAACCTCATTTGTTTTCCCTGTTATCATAGAGAATCTTTTTTTATTTTTCTACTTGATTTTTTTCTTTCTTTATATTAAAAGGATTTTCACGTGGTTCATTAAGAACTTCGAAAAGTATGGATGGGGTGGCCAAGTGGTTTATGCGGCGGCCTTGCCTATCGAAGAGAAGCGGAGATGAACGAGGGCGATAGCCCGAGGACAAAACCGTTTTTGGACATCGTCCAAAAGGCAACGGGTTTCAAGACCCTCACTTCTTGAAGCTCGGTTAGTAAACTTAAAGTGTGGATGGGTGGCAGAGTGGTTTAATGCGGCGGTCTTGAAAACCGTTGAGGGGCGACCCTCCGGGAGTTCGAATCTCTCCCCATCCGCCAAAAAACGGTCCTTGTCGGCCGTTTATTTTTTAAAAAGGAACAGCCCTTAAAACGGAGAAAGCGAATGACAAAACTTGTTTTTATCGGCGGGCCGATGGGGGTCGGCAAATCAACCGTTACACAGTTGTTATGCTCCGATTGTGAACGGTCTGTTCTGTTGGACGGTGATTGGTGTTGGTTTCAAGGCGATAAAGAATGGGACTTTTCGGATAAAACCAAACAAATGGCTTTGAATAACATCATTTATTTATTGAATTCTTTTTTAAAAAAAGATGCTTTTGATACGGTTTTTTTCTGTTGGGTTTTGCATGACGCCGTCCTTGAAGCAAGCATATTAAATCAGTTGGAAGCTCCTTTTGACTTTTACCATTTTTCGTTAATTTGCAGGCCGGAAGTTTTAAAAAAGCGTATTTTTAACCGCTCCGGATTAACGCAATGTCAAAAAGAAACTCAATGGAAACGCGCGCAGGAACGTCTTTCCCGCTATCAAGATTTAAAGACATCTCTTTTGGATACATCCGATTTAACGGCTGCTGACGTTTGTCAAAAGATAAAGGAACATATCTATGCCGGTTAAAACGAATGTTATGCGAATTTTACAAACAGCCGGTGTGCCTTTTGATGTTTACACTTTTGACCCGAAAGACCAAGTTGATGCGATTTCCGTTGCCGGTTTTATTCATGAACCCGTCGAACAAGTATTCAAAACATTAGTTACACAAGCCCCGACGCAAACACACAGCTTTGAACATTTTGTGTTCGTCATTCCGGCTGGCAGCAGTTTAGATTTAAAAAAAGCCGCCAAAGCCGCCGGTGTTAAAAGTTTGGAAATGTTGCCGTTGAAACAATTGTTGCCGTTGACCGGATATATTCACGGCGGATGTTCTCCGATTGGAATGAAAAAGCCCTTCCCGACTTTTATTGAAGAAACGGCACAGCTTTTTGACTCAATTTGTATCAGTGGCGGAAAAATCGGCGTCACGCTTAAAATAAACCCGGAACGACTGGCTGCTTTTATTGAAGCACCGTTTGTTCCTTTAACGAAGGACGAGACATGTTAATCGGATGTCATCTGTCTATTGCGAAAGGATTCGAAGCGGCCACTCAAACAGCCGTTCAGATAAAAGCGAATACGTTTCAGTTTTTCACCCGTAATCCCCGCGGTAGCCGCGCCAGAGCTTTGGACTTAAACGATATTCGAAAAATGCAAGTTATTCGGGAAAAGAAAAAATTCGGGCCGTTGTTGGCACATGCGCCTTATACGTTAAATCCTTGCTCAACGGATCGGAAAACACGCGAATTTGCAGCTTTGGTTTTGTCCGAAGATTCGGCTTTGATGCAGCATTTGCCCGATTGCTTGTACAATTTTCACCCGGGATCACATGTCGGTCAAGGAGTAAAAAGCGGTCTTGCGCAAACGGCCGGTCTTTTAAATGATATCTTGTCAGCTGGTCAAACAACGCCCTTTTTGTTAGAAACCATGTCCGGCAAAGGAACCGAAATCGGATCGACCTTTGAAGAACTGGCGGAAATGATAGATAAAACACATCAAAATCAGTTGCTCGGTGTTTGTTTGGACACATGTCATGTTTTTGCGGCCGGATATGATATTGTCAACCAGTTGGATGATGTTTTGGAACAGTTTGACCGGATAATCGGCTTGGAACGTTTAAAAGCCATTCATTTGAATGACAGCCTGATGCCGATGGGGTCTCACAAAGACAGACATGCTCAAATCGGAAAAGGAACCATCGGACTGCCGGCTTTAATCAGAATTTTACAACACCCGGCTTTGCGCGGATTGCCGTTTTTCTTGGAAACGCCGACGGATGATGAGGGACATAAAAAAGAGATTGCTTTGTTGAAAAACAGCTTATAAATAAAAATCACGTAAAAGGATTGTTTCTTTCCTGTCCGGGACTTGATTTTTCAGACAAATATGATACGATTCGCATGTTATTTCATGAAAAGAGGAAAACAATGACACAAAACAAATGGTATTTTTTATCTCAAGATAAGGTTTTATCTCATTTCCAAACCAATCCGAAAACCGGGTTAACATCCAAACAAGTGGATGATTATCGGGCGCGATACGGTTTAAATGAAATGACAATGAAAAAAGGAAAAAGTGCCCTGCTTCGGTTTTGGTTGCAAATTCATCAACCGCTCATTTATGTATTGTTAATTTCGGCCACAATTGCGCTTTATTTCGGCGAATATGTTGATGCTTCCGTGATTTACGGGGTTGTGGTTGTCAACGCCGTTATGGGCTTTGTTCAAGAAGATAAGGCCTTAAAAGCACTTGACAGCCTTTCCAAAAGCATAACGGTCAAAACGCATGTCATCCGGGATAATGATGTGTTAGAAATTGATTCCAAAGAATTAGTGCCGGGCGATATTGTTATTCTTCGTTCGGGTGAAAAAGTGCCGGCTGATTTACGTTTGTTGCAGGTGCATGATTTAAAAATCGATGAATCCGCTTTAACCGGAGAATCCGTTCCGGTTGAAAAAGTCAGTGAAGAACTGCCGGACAATACACTGCTGGCGGATCGGCGAAATATGGCTTTTGCGTCAACTTTGGTGACATTCGGGCAAGCGAAAGCCGTTGTTGTTGAAACGGGTGACCATTCTCAAATCGGTCAAATTTCCAAAATGATTCATGAAGCGGCCGATTTAAAGACGCCGTTGACGGAAAAAATCGAAAGCTTCAGCGGTAAACTTTTGTGGTTTATCGTGTTTTTATCCGTTTTGGCTTTTGCCGTCGGTTTCTATAAAGGGTTGCCGTTTGTCGATACGTTTATGTCTGCCATTGCGATGGCGGTTGCCGCTATTCCGGAAGGATTGCCGGCTGCGTTAACCATTATTTTGGCCATCGGTGTCGGCCGCATGTCAAAGCGCAAAGCAATCGTGCGCAAATTACCGGCTGTTGAAACACTCGGCAGCACCTCTATTATTTGTTCCGATAAAACGGGAACGCTGACGGAAAACAAAATGACAGTTCAAAAAATCATTTGCGCCGGGCAAGAATACAGCGTTTCGGGGAACGGTTACGCAATTAAAGGAACCATTGAGCCTCAAGATGATAATCACGCGTTAACGGCTTGCCTTAAAACGGGGATTTTATGTAATGAAGCCCAGTTAAAATCATCGGGGCCTCAAGGCGATCCGACGGAAATCGCTTTGTTGGTTTCTGCCGAGAAAAAAGGTATAAAAGTCAAAGAATTAAGAGAAGAAATTAAATGTATGGATGAAATTCCGTTTGAGTCCGCTTATCAATACATGGCCGTACTGGGATCCGATCAGACGCTTTATGTCAAGGGGGCGACCGAAGCTATTTTGCCTTATTGTACGCATCAAATGGGATCGGATGGAAAATTGACGGCTTTGGAAGACAAAAAGATTTTAAAAACAATGGAAAAAATGGCGGCTCAAGGGTTGCGCGTGTTGGGATTTGCCATTAAGCCGAATATGAAAACAGATAAATTAACGCATAAAGATGTCCAAAGCGGTTTGGTGTTCGTCGGACTTCAGGCAATGATTGATCCGCCGCGTCCGGAAGCGATTAAGGCAATTAAAGCCTGTCACAGTGCCGGAATTACCATCAAAATGATTACGGGTGACCATGTTGTGACGGCGAAAGCGATTGCGGCTCAAATGGATTTGCACGGGAAAGGTGCTGATGTTGAACCGACGGTAATGAACGGGGCTGAAATTGCCAAAACGGATGATGAAACGTTAAAGAAAATCGCGCCTAAAATTGATGTGTTTGCACGGGTTACGCCGGAAGACAAACTGCGGCTTGTTAAGGCGCTTCAAAAAAACAAGAACATCGTTGCTATGACCGGAGACGGTGTCAATGATGCCCCTGCCCTGAAACAAGCCAACATCGGAATTGCGATGGGGCAAAACGGGACTGATGTTGCAAAAGAAGCGGCGGACATTGTTCTGTTGGATGATAATTTTGCAACTATTGAGTCGGCTGTTGAAGAAGGCCGGTGCGTTTTTGACAACTTGATTAAGTTCATTTTATGGACGTTACCGATTAGTTTTGCCGAAGCTTTTATCGTGATGGTGGCTATTTTCTTTGGTTTGACCAGCCCGATTTCGCCGGTTCAAATTTTGTGGATTAACATGGTAACGACCATTTTGTTGGGTGCGATGTTCTCGTTTGAACCGATTGAAGACGGCATTATGTCCAGACCGCCTCGCAAACCGGATACGTCGATTGTGACAAAGCCTTTGTTAACGCGGATGGTTATGGTAACAACATTGATGACTGTTCTGTGTTTTATTGCTTTTGAAATCGTCGCTGATCAACATTATAATGTAAAGCTGGGGCGGACATTGGTCGTGAACGCTATTGTTATGATGGGTATCTTTTTGATGTTTGCCTGCCGTTCTTGGGATAAATCTATTTTTAAAACAGGCTTTAAAGGCAATCGGTGGATGGTGTTGGGTGCTGTGGGAATGATTTTCTTGCAGATATTGTTTACATACACGGACTTGATGCAAAAATTCTTCCAAACAGTTCCGTTGCCCCCGCAAGTTTGGTTGTTAGCTATCGGCTGCGGCGTTATCGTAACGGCAATGATTGAAGTCGAAAAATGGATTGTTCGCCATTTTTTGAAACAGTCTTGACACGGCGTTCATAACGGCCTATCTCTCCTGAAAAAGGGAGAAAGCCATGATAGAATATGCTATTTTTGCCGCAGGCTGTTTTTGGGGTGTTCAAGCCGCCTTTGATGTTGTTCCAGGTGTCATAGAAACGCAAGTCGGGTATATCGGCGGAACGGTTGCGCATCCGACTTATGAACAGGTTTGCACCGATACGACCGGTCATGCGGAAGCGGTACAAGTCAAGTATGATTCAAGTGTTGTCACGTACAATCATTTATTGGATGTCTTTTTTGACAACCACAATCCGACGACTTTAAATCAACAAGGGCCGGATATCGGAACACAATATCGGTCGGCTATTTTTTATTTTAATGACAGCCAAAAAAATCAAGCGTTGAATAAAATCAAAGAATTAGACAACAAACACATTTTCGGCCGGCCGATTGTAACAGAAGTCGTTCCGGTAACGGATTTTTATCCGGCGGAGGAATATCATCAAAAATATTTGGAAAAGAAAGGCAGGAAAAGTTGTTTCTCCTGCCTGTTTAAGTAATCAGTTCGCCGGATAACCGACAGCCTGTGTAACCAAGATACTGACAGAATCTGATAGATTTAACCCTTTTTCCAAAGCGTCTTTATCAAACGATCCGCGAACGACGTTGGCAAGCCCGGCCGATGCGGCATAAAGGCCTACATTTTGATAGGCTGACCCGACATGCATAGCCGAATAAATATCTTTATCCAATAAACGCTTATCAGCCGCATAAGCAAGCGTTATCGGCGCATCTTTATTTGGACGCAAATCAGCATCCGTTACCTTGACAAGTGCATGATTCGGGGCATCATACCAAAAAGTACCATCTGCCGATAAAACATAAACGGAAATGTTTTGGCGGTTTAAAGCCGTCGGAATAGTCCGTTTATTACCGTCTTTATTAACGCCGACGGCCGCCCATAAAATGTCGGCAAGTGTTGTTTCATCTATGGTTTTATCGGAAAAAGTCCGCGTTGTTTGGCGTTCATTTAACGCCTGCATCAGCGGCATTCCGTTTGTTTTATGAGCTTCCGGCAGCGGTCCGGCCGTTTGTGCCAACGCACTGCCTGCACACAGGATAATTAAGCTTGTTAAAAGTAATTTTTTCATTTGGACCTCCTCTTTTGTTTTTAACCAAAAAGAAAACGTCTGTAAAGCCCTTTTACATACGCGATGATTATTTCTTTAAGTCTAAATTGAAAAACGGTACTTAACGCCTTATATTCTTGAAAAAGGAGAGAAAATCAATGTCAGGCAATAAAAGTTACGGCTATCTTTTGGGATTTGCAGCCATCTTTATGTGGAGTTTTAATGTGATTATTTCCAAATACATGGCTGATACACTTTCTCCGATTCAGATTTCTTTCGGTCGCTGGATTGTCGCCAGTCTGTGCATTTTACCGTTTATGTATAAAGCCGTTTGGCAAGCCAGAAAAATCCTTTTGCAACATTGGAAATTAGTGCTTTTATTGTCTTTTGGAATCGCTTTTATGAACAATTTCGTTTATCAGGCTGGGCATACGACCACAGCGATTGATATGTCTTTAATTGCGACAACCGGGCCGATTTTTTTGGTTATCATTTCAAAAATTTTGTTCAATATTCCTGTTTCTAAAAAACAAATCATCGGATTTGCCGTTGCTTTGTCAGGTGTTTTAATTGTCATTTCACACGGATCTTTAACGCATTTATCCGGATTTCACTTCGTTGTGGGAGATTTTTGGATGATTTTAAATGCATTGACATTTGGAACATACGGCGCTTTGCAACATTATCGTCCCAAAGAAATATCTCCTTTTACGCTGTTAAGCACGACGGCGTTTATCGGAACACTCATGCTGGTGCCGTTTTTTATCGGTGCAACCATAGAACAGCCGATTACTCATTTTTCGTGGGAAGAAGCCGGTATCTTTATTTATTTGGGTATCTTTAATTCTGTTTTGGCGTATTTGTGGTGGAATTTGGCTTTAGATAAACTTGGGAATCTAAAAACCAGCCTCATGTACTACACCATTCCGATTTTCAGTACGGTAGAAGCTTATTTTTTGCTCGACGAACAGATTTATGAATCCCAAATTTGGGGCGGCCTTTTGGTTTTAGGCGGCATTTTTTATGCCAGCTATCAAAATCACAAAGATCCTGATATTGAACGCGCTTAAGCCCATTTTCGGGATTTTTCAATTAACCGGCTGTAAATCGGCAACATATGCGGCTCTTTGGCAACGGCGAGGACATCGTCCAATAAAACCCATTTAACGTCTGAATTTTCACCTTGAGCAATCGACAAGGTATCCCGGTCATCTGCTTCCAACAGATAAGTCACATTATAGTGCGTGTGGGAAGCAACAAATTCTCCGCGTTTTATATGCGGGGCAACAAACATGGCACACACGTCAAAAAAAGCGGGCAATATCGGTTTTACATGCGAAACACCGCTTTCTTCTTTGGTTTCTTTGATAGCAACATGCAGCAAATCTTTATCTCCGTCGGCATGACCGCCTAACCACGCATAATTTTGATAGATATTGTGATACGCCATTAAAACGTGCGTATGATTTCTGTTCAATACCCACGCCGAAGAACTGATATGGCCGACGCAGTTATCACGCGTCCAAATGTTTTCTTTAAAAGCATCTATAAACTGGACGAAAGCATGTATGTCTTTTTGTTCCCGTTCATCGTAGGCCGGAAACTGAAGCAATTGATTTTTTAGGGTGTTCATGGTTTATCCTGATGAAAAATTAATTCTTGATTTGTTTTGGTTTTTAAAATTAATTGACGACCTTTCAGTTCAAAAGAAACAACATCATTCATTTCTTTAAGATACGCTTGTTCGGCTTCCATTGCTTTTTGGGGGCCGGCCATCATTGTTGACGCCAACGGAGCAAACTGAAGTTCTGTCCCGTTTTGCGTATAACTGCCAAAGTATCGATTAACGCCGGACGAACCGTAAACACGATTTTCCGTCGCATCAAATCCAAGCGTAATCGTCACATCTTGCGGCGATTCCTGATAAGTAAATTCTTTGCCCTTTAAAGAGGTATCGGGTTTACCGCAAGCCGTTGTTAATGCCAAAATAAATGCCATAAGCAAAGTGAGTTGTTTTTTCATGTTTTTTCTCCTTTTTCTATAATTTAGTTCAGAAAAAAGAATTTGGCAAGTTTAATCATGTTGCCAGCTTTCACGCCCCAAACAAATGTAGTGATGATAGTTCGTTATTTTCAACTTTTGACAATCCGGTTGAAAGATATTGCCAAGCGTTTCCCATTCAAACTTATGTGTTAGAGGATTTAAAGCAATTCCGCAAATATCTCCGTTTGACCGAATGACAATTCCGTCGTCGGAAAAATCATTACCGCCCTTTTGGCTTTCCGGCAGATTCAACCGCTGCCATGTATCAACCCAAGCTCCGTTAAAAGAAGGTTTGCTTTGCGGAAAAGTCGCTTCAACGCCGACAGGTTCCTTAAAACTGTATCGCCGAACAATCGGCATATGATATCGGCGGCTTTCGGGTATTTCCAGATAAGCTGCAATCCCTTGTTTAATCCGGCTTTTGTTTTTATCCGGATTGACTTCGCCCGGCAAATCAATGTATGAAAATTGGACACCCGTTCGTTCCATGACTTTAGATAAAGCCGTCAGGTTTGATGGGGTTAAAGGGCCTTTTGTAATAAATCCCGGTGCAAACTGCCCTTTTAAAGCCACATAATGAATAACATCCCCGCAATCGGCTCCGATAATCGGGTCTTGATACGAAATCGGATCCGAATCCGCGTACAAATAAGACGGATACGTTTGTTTATCAAACAGAAAGTACAACTTTAATAAAATCGGATACGGCATGTGAGAAACCCGTGCTTTTGCTTCGAACCCGCAATGGCAACACCCGTTATAACATCCCGATGACATTGAAATCGTCAGGTTGCGTTGAAGTCCGTTATTCAATAAAGAACATGATTTTAAGTATCCCAAAGAACGGAATAAGTCTAAATCTAATAAAAATTTGTTGGCAGCATAAAAGGCTTCATGCCCTGTATTTAAAGGCACCGAACTCCCCTTTTGAACGGCTTCAAAACGGTGAAGCCAACTGCGCCCTTTCAGGGATAACAAAGAATACGTTTGAGAAACAACTCTTTTATCCGACGAGAGCGGAACCGGGCATGAATGGTATCCTTTTAATACGGAAACGGCTTGATTCAGCCAATACCGATGAATGCCTTGCTGCATCGCATCATCAGACACGGAGCTGTTTGCAAGCGCTTTCAAAAAATTCGGCATCTGTGCGTTTAAATAAGACGGGATTTCTTTTGTCCGCGCTTTCCATTCTTTCAGAACAGCCGGCGAATAAATGTTATAAAGAAGAAAATCGTATAGCTGATTTTGAACAAGCTCCGGATTATCGCGGAACTTGTATAAAAGGGAAATCGATTTTAATGTCTTTATTTGTATACTCATTTGTCCAATATCTTATCACAAAGAAAATCAAAAGTAAATGATATTGGCTTGTTTTTTTGAAAATAAGAACTTATTTTATAAAAAAGGAGAAAATACATGAAAAACATTTTAATTATCAACGGCCACGATTTATTCCCGTATAATGAGGGTCGATTAAATCTGACTTTAACAACAATTATGCAAGAAACATTAAGCCCTGCTTACACCGTTAAAACGTCGATTTTACAAAACGGGTGGCATGTTCAAGAAGAACAAGAAAAATTTTTATGGGCAGACTGCGTGATTTTCCAAATGCCGGTTTATTGGTTCAGTGCCCCTGCTCTGTTAAAACGGTACATGGAAGAAGTCTATGCGTATGGCTTGTTTTACAAAGGTTCTCCCGCATATGGGCGTGGCGGTTTACTGACGGGCAAAAAATACATGTTGTCAACGACATGGAATTCCCCTGCTGATGCATTTAAAGACAAAAACGGCTTTTTTGATGGGCGTTCTGTAGACGATGTTTTGGTAGCTATGCACAAAACACAGCAATTCATCGGCATGGAACCGTTGCCGAGTTTTTCTTGTCACGATGTGGTGAAACATCCGGATATTCAGGCTTTTTCAAAAGACTTAAAAGCGCACTTAAAACAGGTTTTTGCCTTATAAACAGCACTTCGGACAGGTTTCTTTTCTTTCCAGTTGAATCGTGCTGTGGTCAATATTAAATTCGTCTTTTAATATCCGTTGAACGGCAGGAACCAAGCTTAAATCACATCCGACAACATGACAATCAAAGCCGATTTCATGTTCGTCAATGTGCCACATATGAATGTGGTGAACGTCTTCAACGCCTTTGATTTTCAATAAGCTTTCTTTGACAGTATCTAAATCAATGTCCGTCGGTGCCGCATCCATCAGAACGGCCACAATGCCGGAAAAAGACAAAACAGCCTGTACAATCATATATCCGGCAATGATAACCGCAATTAATCCGTCAACGAAATTCCAGCCCAACAAAAGCACGCATAAACCGGAAACAATGACCCCTACAGATCCCAAAGCATCCGCTAAATTATGCAAAAACAGCATTTTCATGTTTGTATTGTGTCCGGCGTCGTGATGAGACAATTTGGCTGTTGCAGCGTCAATAATTAAAGCCAAAACGGAAACGCCGATAATCAATCCGCCGTCAATTTCTTCCGGACGGATGATTTTAAAAACCCCTTCGTATAGCAAGTACAGCCCTGAAATAAACAACAAAATTAAATTAACAAAGCTGCCGATGGTTTCCGCACGTTTAAAGCCCCAAGAAAATCGGCTTGTTGCTTTACGCGTTCCGATTTTATATGCAATGATTGCAACCAAAATGGAAAAAGCATCGCTGGTGTTATGCAAAGCGTCTCCAATTAAGGCAATACTGCCTCCGATGATACCGGCCGTCAGTTCAACCAATGTCAAAAGCATGTTAATTCCAAAAGCGATTGTTAAATATGTCACCGTTTTCGGGTTAACATCATGTTTATGTACGTGTGCCATTTTTCTTCCTTTTTTTACAAAGCTAAAAGAAATCCCGATTTTTGTCAAGACGGATATAGACGAAAGTCTTATTTAAAAAATGAAAAAAGCGCCCTATTTATCACCCAAAGGAGAGACCAATGTATATCTTAAGATTATCTAACGATCGCGGGCAGACGTTGACAGATTGGCTCAACAGCCGGCACACATTTTCTTTCGGCAATTATTTTAACCCCGATTTCAGGGGCTTTAGTGATTTACTGGTGATTAATGATGATATTGTTGCACCGTCTCAAGGATTCGGAATGCATCCGCATGATAATATGGAAATTATCAGCATTGTTTTGAGCGGCATGTTGGAACATCGGGACAGTTTGGGAAACGGATCTGTTGTCAAACCGGGAGAAATTCAAAAAATGTCAGCCGGTTTCGGGATAACGCACAGCGAATATAATCCGTCAACAGTTAATCCGGTTCATTTTTTACAAATTTGGATTATGCCGGAGGAACGAAATTTACCGCCCTCTTACGAACAAAAGAAGTTCGGCCTGAATCAGACTCATAATCAATTGTGTTTAGTGGCAGCGAATGAAGAAAATGAAGAAATCATCCGTGTGCACCAAGATGTTCGGCTCTACCAAAGCATCTTGGATTGTTCGAGATGTCTGTCCTACACGCTTAAAAAATCTCGAGCCGTTTGGATTCAAGTCGCACAAGGCTCCATTATGGTTAATGATAATTTATTGATGGCCGGAGACGGGTTCGGCATTTGGGATGAAGACCGGCAAATTACCATTCAAGGTGCGGATGACAGAACCAATTTCCTGTTGTTTGATTTATCCGGAGAATAATGATTAGCCGACATCAATATTAAAAAACAACTTGGCTAATAAACCGATTAAAAATGAAATCAATGCAACGGATAAGCTGATGGAAGCCATTTCAATAAAACGTGGCATGAAGCGTTCCGAACGAACGGTTGCAATGTAATAATTGAACAAAAAGATGGTTAAAATCGCGATCCCGATCATACAAGACAGTGCCTGTAAATACATGTGCGCGGGCGCCAACAGATACGGTAAAACCAACAACACAACCGTGATTAAGTAAGCAATTCCGGTATAAAAGCTGGCTTTTAAAGCTTTGGGATTGCCATCGGCACGTTCGGCTAAATAATTGGAAGCAGCCATAGACAAAGTAGCTGCAATTCCTGTGATAATGCCGGCCAATGCAATCAATGTCGTATTCATCAAAACAAATGTCAATCCGGCAATTGTACCGGTTAGTTCGACTAACGCATCATTTAGCCCTAAAACCATAGCACCGACATAATTCAGCCGGTCTTCATCTAACATTTCGATTAAACGTCTTTCGTGCTCTTTTTCCTGAACAATGATGTCGTTTACTTCAGGTACGTCTTTTTCCAAGGTTTTAATTTCTTGAACACCGGTATATTCACCGTTTTCCAATACCTTAACGACAAAAGTGTACCCTAAAACATACGTCAAAAACGTGTACCAAATAAGCCGTATCCAACAAGGCCGAACTGTTCGCTGAGTGTATCTTTGCCAAATTTGAGCATGATGCGCTTCGTCTTTTGAGATTTTTTCCAAAAGCGTCCTGTTTTTCTTATCTTTTATTTTTTTAGCAAAATGCGCATAAATAATAGAAGCAGTCAACTCATCGCGCTGAAACCGAAGCATCAATTTTAAATTTTGGTCTTGCATCAAAAACTCCTTTCCCTGTTTTGTATAAAGGAACATTTTTTGTCCGTTTTGTCAAGGTAACAATGTATATTTAATTTATTTTTCAAAAATAACTTGTAATTTTTGAATTTTTTTTGTATAAAATATAAATCAAATGGAGATTTATTATGATCACTCAAAAACAAGAAACGAAAAGACAATCAAGTAATCCGCCAGAAGTAATTGCAAAATTGTGGAATGGTCTACCAGCAATAGAACTTAATTCTGATAAACAGTTTCTGATCGCTTTTACAAATATTAACGGGCGCTTTACTGCATGTAAGTTTCCTTCAGAAAAGGCAAGTTCTCCCGAAATTTATAATCAGGCCCTTAAAAGCGGTGTTTTTGATTGTCTCAATCAAGACACTTCTAAATTAAATGATGAATTAACAGTTGTTTTTTCTTTAACCGAACGATGTAACTGTCGGTGTAGTTATTGTTTTTTAGATGCTCTAAATGTTGGGGAAAAAATGCCACTCTCTTACATACACAAAGGAATTGATTTAGCAATTTCACTTGCTAATGGTCGTCCCATTACATTGGCTGCATTTGGTGGAGAACCGACAATTGAAGTAAAATTACTGAAAGAGATGGTTACTTATTCAAAAAAAGTAGCTAAAAAAAGTGGAGTCAAGTTTAAATATGCAATTACAACGAATGGTATAACTTCTGATGATACGCTTTTATTTCTTTGTGAAAACAACTTTAAAGTAAGCTTATCAATGGATGGTATACCCAAGGTTCAAAATTTTCAACGTCCTTTGCAAGATGCTAATCCGTCCTCTAATAAAGTAGAAAAAACAATAAAAAAATTAGTTAAAGAGAATTTGGACGTAAAAATTCGAGCAACTGTAACTAACTTTTCGTTGGATTATATGGAAGATTCCGTTAGATACCTTGCAAATCTCGGTATAAAAAAAATACATTTTGAACCAGTTACGCCAGGTGGACGGGGAGCAACTAATAATATTTTACTACAGCCTCCTCCTGCTAAAGCCTTTGTAGAAAAGTTAAAGGCGTGTATAGAAATTGGTGCGGAGCTTGGTGTTGATATTATATGTTTCCCATATATGAATATGATGGTGGCGCCTATTGTTTTTTGTGATGGAAATGTTCATAACAGATTAGTGATTAGTCCAAGCGGAGTTATGAGTACCTGCGTTGAAGTTCAACGAAAAGATCATGAGCTTTTTCCAGCTTTGGGCGTTGGGGAGTTTAATAAAGAAAATGGCTGTTTTGAAATTAAATATGACTACCGTAGAGAAGCCCGACGAGGATGCCAAGTAGTTTCAGAAGAACGTCCTAAATGTAAGTCCTGTCCTTTCCAATTTTTTTGCGGAGGAGGATGTCCAACGCGCAATTATAGAGGAAGTGGATCTAGTAATCAAGTCGATATGTACCGATGTGAAATAATAAAGCACATTATGCCCTATATTTTGTATCGGTTTTATAAAGCAACTTTTTCTTCGTGAATGTAATAAAGTAAAATTGAAAGGTGGTGAAAAATATGGAAATAATTGCTGTAAAATCTGCTCCCGGAATTAATTCGGTTGATACGAAAGCAAACGAGCGTTGTCATGATTAAGCATGATTTAAAAAGGCATTTTAATGTTGTATTAGTTATAAATAATGGTGAATTTTATCCATTATAAACTTGTTTTTTTGAAAATTAAAACCTAATTAATTGAAAATTTATTTAAAGGAATTATCATGTCAAAAATAGTGCCGCGGATTCCGGCTGGTTTTATGGAATTATCGCCTGCTGATCAGCTCATTATGAGCAAAATGCAAAAAATAATTGCCGAAGTTTTTGAATCTTTTGGTTTTGTTCCGATTGATACACCTGTTATGGAATTATCGGAAGTTTTACTTGCTAAAGCAGGCGGAGAGACGGAAAAACAAATTTATAGTTTTAAAAAAGGCGATACAGATTTAGCTTTGCGCTTTGATCTAACTGTTCCATTGGCCAGATATGTTGTGATGCACCAAAACGATCTTGTCTTTCCTTTTAAAAGGTATCACATTGGAAAGGTTTACAGAGGTGAGCGGCCGCAAAAGGGGCGCTTTCGGGAATTTTATCAATGTGACATCGATGTCGTAGGTCGTGGAGATTTGGATGTTTCTTATGATGCTGAAATGCCGGCTGTCATTTTTCATGTTTTCAAAGAACTCGGATTAAAGGACTTTCAAATTCACATAAACAACCGAAAAGTTTTAAATGGTCTTTGTGAGTACTTAACGCTTACCTCCGAACAAACGTTGGATGTTCTTCATGTTATTGATAAGATTGCTAAAATCGGAAAAGATCAAGTAATAAATGAACTCGAAACGTTGCATATTCCTTCAAATAAGATTGATGAAATTATTAATTTTATATCTATAAAAGGATCATCTGAAGAGCTTATTCAAAAGTTAAATGCTTTTCCTGCACAAAATCCGTTATATCGATTAGGTGTCAAGGAACTGGAAAGTGTTGTTCACGGCATGAAACTGTTATCGATTCCTGAAGATAACTACACTATAGACTTGAGTATTACCAGAGGTTTGGACTACTATACAGGTACGGTCTATGAAACCATGATAAAAAATCATCCCGATATCGGCAGTATTTGTTCTGGCGGTCGATACGATAATTTATCATCGTTTTATACAAATGAAAAAATGCCGGGAGTCGGAATATCGATTGGTTTGACACGTCTCTTTGATCAGTTAAAAAATAGAAATATGCTTCAACAATCAAGCATTAAAACAACGACATCTGTTTTAATTGCACCATTTGCTGATAAATCTGATTATGCATTAAAATTAGCTGCTGCATTAAGAAAAGAAAAAGTAAATGTAGAGTTATTTATGAATAACTCCAAATTTAACAAAAAAATGCAATATGCAAATAAAATAGGTGTTCCGTTAGTTGCGGTTATTGGAGAAGATGAAGAAAAAGCAGGCGCCGTTACAATAAAAGAAATGGAAACCGGGAATCAGGTTACTCTTCCTCTTCAAAAAGCTATCGTTCATATTAAAAAACATCAAGATAATATGCGACAAAATGCTCCTAAAATTATAAAAAGTTTAGAACGTGATTAATTCTTACGCCTTACTTTCGAGTAAGGCGTTTTTTGTTTAATCAATATTTAAATATTTCAGGAAACTGATAGGAAACGCTTGCTGTATGTGTCGTTTTAGAAGCAATTTACGCTATTTTCCTGGTTAGGCTTTATACCCAAACCAGCCCTATTCTGAAAGCTTTTTACTCCTCGGTGTCCCAGGTGGGGCGTTTTTGTCTACGTCAAGAGAAAATTTCTATAGGAGAAGATGATGTCAAATAACACAAAACACCCATAAGGTGGTTTTTGTTGGCGACCCCAGAGGGAGTGTTCGGCTATAGCCTCATCCCTCATTTCATTCGGGACCGTCCTATCGGACGTCCGCTGCGCGAGCAAACCCTCTACTCGGGTTCAACTCCTTGATAATTCAAATAATACAAAACCACCTTTTTAAAGGTGGTTTTGTATTATCTGGCGACCCCAGAGGGAGTCGAACCCTCGTTACCGCCGTGAAAGGGCGATGTCCTAGGCCTCTAGACGATGGGGTCATCGTATCGGCTTTTTCAAAGTACGCTTATGTATACATGCCTTTTTTATGAGAGTCAAGCACTTTTTTTAGAAAATCGCATATTATTATTAGCAATCATGATGTAATCATGTTAAAATATAAAGAGCAACTTATTTTAAATGGAGGGTTACATGTCAACTGATAAAGTTAAAAATGGAGAGAACTTAAAATTAGCAGAGACAGAACAATTGACACCTGCTCAGTCTCGTTTCTATGAAGAGCAATCAGCAGATAAAGATGCTCCTAAATCAGCCTATTTATTCACTGATAATGAAAGGGTTTTGGGTCATGAAACCCCACTCCCCTCTGGTGTATCCTTTGTCAAAGAGGAAGACTTCCAAAAGAAATTGGAAAAAAATAATCTTGCCTCTAAGCCTTTATCAAGCACGTTAAAAGAGTTTTTATCTGCTTGTTCCTCCTCTCTGCCCAAGCCTTATTTCCAAGAATACATAAACAATGCTGACAAGATAGAAAAGAAGGGAGTTTTTGAAGATCATCCTCATGAAGAATTTTCGAGAGCTAAAATGGGAGAATATTCAAGAAATGGAATAACAAAAGTAAGTGTTTTTGAGGATCCGGAAACGAAACGTCCTATTGTTTCTTTATTCGTTTCAGACGCGCAACTTGCTAAATTAATTGAAAAAACTGAAAAAATGGGCGCCAGAGATGATACTTATCAATTTCATGTTGACATTCGCACACCTAAAGACTTAGCGATTTTGCAAAAATGGGCTCTTGAACAATCCCAACTTGCCATGAAAAAAGGAAACAAAGAAGCGGCGGCTTCATTAAGTTATTTTTATGGAATACTTTCCAAAGATAAACGTCTTCGTGAAATTTCAAAAGATATTGCTCTTAAAGATTTGCCGGTCTACAGAGGAAATCTTGAAAAACCGAATATGCCGATTTCATATGATCCATTTCAGGTGCAAGAGACTTATATGAAAATGAAAAAAGGAAGAGATTAGGTGTTTCCTAACAAAACGCCGACGATAGCCCCTAAACAAATAAAGAAGATAGGATGAAATTTAAACCGGAATACCAAAATTAAATAACATAAAAACAGAATCGATTGGATGATAAACGGCTGGCCTGACGGGACTTGATACACAATCATTTCCAACAACACACATAAAAACGAGAAAATCATGGCTGCCACAGCCGGCCGTAATCCGTAAAAAGCCGCAGAAACATAAGGATTGGTTTTAAACTTTTCTAAAATTTGGCTGATTAAAATAATAATGATAAGCGACGGAACAACCAGCCCCAATGTTGCGACAACACCACCGAGAAGACCTGCCGCCTGAATACCGGCATAAGTTGCCATATTCACACCCAACGGACCCGGTGTTGATTCAGACACGGCAATCATGTTTGTTAATTCTGCGACATTGAACCAGTCAAATTTTTCAGTCAATTGAAACAAAAACGGAATAGTTGCCAAACCGCCGCCGATGGCGAACAAACCGATTTTAAAAAATTCCGTAAAAAGCGTTACATAAATCATTTAAACCGCCTTTTCATCAAGATTAAAACAAGACCCGAAATGCTCGCCGTTAACACAATGATTAACGGAGAAACAGTGCCGTAGAACGTCGCGGCAAAAGCTGCAATCAAGATACCTAATGTCCACAAATCAATGACACTTTTTTGAATCATTTTAACAACCATCGGAGCCAATAAAGCGGCAATCATTAACCGCATACCGGCAAAAGCATGCTGAACATACGGATTTTCCCAAATAAAGGCCAATCCATACGCCAAAGATGAAATAATCAACAAAGACGGCGCAATTATGCCTATCAACGTACAAACAGCACCTAAAACACCTTTCAGGCGATACCCGATAAATGTCGATACGTTAATAGCAATAATGCCCGGCGTTACTTGACCGATTGCATAGTAATCCAACAACTCATCATCGGTAGCCCACCCTTTCCCAACGATTTCTTTTTGCAATAAAGGCAACATTGCATATCCGCCGCCGAATGTAAAAAGCCCGATTTTAAAAAATGACCAAAATAAATCAAAATAAATTTTCATGCCAAACTCGCATCTTGAATAAACAACTGAACCTTGTTTTTTCCATTCCACGTATCAAGGCGCAGATTTCCCACAAAATGAAACAACTGTTCCGGCGCATGAGATAAAAGTTTTTGCCCCATTTCCGTGTCTTTTGCCCGGAAAGAAACAGCATCCAACGAGCCGCCGTTACGTCCGGCTAATTTACAAATAATATGCCCATTGTTGGTTAAAATGGTTTTTGCCACTTTTACGTCATGAATGACAAATCTCGGTTCCGGATTGCCCTCCCCGTACGGTTCTAACTGATTAAGCTTATCTAACAAGTCCGTTTGAACCGCCATAATATCCAAAACACCGTCGACTTCCAAAACACTTGAAGTGTCTTCCAAATGCGCCATTTTCGGTTCTATAAAGGATAATAAAAAGTCTTCGAAGTCTTTAATTTTCGACTTGTCCAAAGAAAAACCGGCCGCCATCGGATGACCGCCACCGCGTGTGAGAATCCCTTTGTTAAGCGCTTCAATAACCAAAGCACCTAAATCAATTCCGGGAATAGACCGGCTGGATCCTTTGGCTTCATTGCCTTCAATCGACAAGACAAAAGACGGCAAATTGTACTTTTCTTTTAACCGGCCGGCCACAATGCCGACAACACCCTGATGCCAATTCGCCCCTTTGACCAAAATAAAAGGCAATCCTTTTTCAACCGACTCCTGTGCCTGCAAAACGGCATCTTCCAAAACTTCCGTTTCAATGGTGCGACGTAAAATATTTAACTCTTCTAATTCTGAAGCCAGCTGAATCGCTTCGACTTCATCAAACGTCGACAACAATTTCATGCCGAGATCCGATTTGCCGACCCGCCCGCCGGCATTGACACGCGGCCCTAAAATGTATCCCAAATGATATGCCCCGATTTTTTCGGTAATTTTAGCAATATCCGAAAGCGCCGTTAATCCGACGTTACGTCTTGCCGCCATTTGTTTAATGCCGGATTTAACGAATAATCTGTTCACGCCCCGCAACGGCACCACGTCACAGACAGTTCCAAAAGCTACCAAATCCAACCATTGCCGCAAGTCCGGTTCTTTTATATTCGTGTAAAACCCTTTTTCGCGCAACGTTCGGTTCAAAGCAACCACCGTTAAAAAGACAACGCCGACGGCAGCCAAAGCATGACACGGATTGTCTTTAGATTCATCCAAACGTTTCGGATTCACAACAGCATACGCATTGGGCAAGCTTTTTTCAGGTTCATGATGATCCAAGATAATCACGTCCAACCCCAATTTTGTCCCGAAATCAATCGGTTCAAAAGCCGTCATACCGCAATCAACCGTCACGACCAAACGAATGCCGTCATCGTAAAATTTTTGCATTTCTTTCGCATTTGGCCCATATCCGTCGTCTCGGTCAGGAATAAAGACACGCGTTTTAATACGCAGGCTTTTTAAAAACAATTTTAACAAAGCACTGGACGTAGCTCCATCCACATCATAATCACCCATAATGCCGATTTTTTCGCCGTTCATGATAGACTGCGCCATTCGGTCAACAGCCTTTTGCATATCTTTTAATTGACACGGTTCCGGTAATTGATTTTTCAGTGTCGGATTTAAAAAAGCATCAATCACATCAAAATCAACATGGCGTGCCACTAAAACACGTGCCAATATTTCAGGCATATTATATTTTTGCACCAACATTTCGATTGATTTTTCATCGCTTTGCCGATAAACCCAAGTGCGATGATTTAATGACTTTTCAACACCCAACACAACCATCTTCCTGTCCCTTTCGTACTGATACGCTTATCATAACGCCGCTTTCTTTCAAATAGCAAGCTTCTTTTTAAAAAAATATTGAGCATCTGATAAATCGTGATAAAATATCCGTCATTGAAGGAGGAGAATCATGTACATTGATTTTATTGCTGATTACGGCGAATCGACCGGCCATGAAGATTTGGCTTTTTCGGAAGTCGCCCTTAAATTATGTGAACAATTTTCTTTACAAAACTTACCGTTTCCGATGGTTCGAACACTGTCCGTTCGACCGTTTAATACAATTGAAACAGGGTTTGTTGTTGCGCAGTTGGCATTTAATTCGAAATTGGGAAAAAATCACCTTGTTTACCATAATACGGCACCGCGCAAAGACGTTTTGAAAGCGCGCGATAGAAATGCGGGCGAATTTCTGGCTGTGGCAGAGCTTCCCAACCATGTCCGCATCATTGGTGTTTTTGGCGGATTTACATTTTCTTTTATCAAAAACAAGGCTCGTATTTTCAAAGTCAATTGTGCGCGAGACGGTTCTCAATTCAGATCCAGAGACGTTTTTCCGCCTTGTGTTGCCAGTTTGGCGGCTCATGCAGACCAACCGCTTGAAACATGGGCTTTGCTGGGGGAAGAAGTGACGAATGTGCCGGATGTTCCATCGAATATTGTTTTAAGTGTCGATGGATATGGTAACATTAAAACCAATGTGACGTGTTTTGAAAACATTGATTGTATTACGTTGAATGATGTCACGCAACCCGTTCAAACCGGCCAAGGCATCTTTTCGGTTCCGGACGGTCAAATGGTTTTTGCGCCGGGTTCTTCCGGATGGGAGGGACAAACTTTCGGAGAAATTTGTCTGCGTGGTGGCTCGGCAGCACGTGTATTTCACTTTCCGCAGCCGGGGCAAGCAATTGAATTTAAATAAAAGTTTCTAAAATTCGCAAGAAAGTGTAAATAAAAATAAAAAATTTACTTGATATTAATAATTAAATGATTATACTTTGTTT
>CALGXF010000038.1 GCA_937935995.1 uncultured Alphaproteobacteria bacterium | reverse complement strand
AACCATCCAGCGGGGTTGACCCCATAGATTGCACCTGTTCCGGATGTCAAAGTTGTGAAAGCGGCACATGCCAGGACAATGACAACTTATGTGGGCCGAAAGAAATCTGCCAAAATGGGAGTTGCGTTTGTGCGCCCGATTATACGGAATGTTGGGGTGGTTGTTACACGACCTGTGCTGACGGGCTCATCCGCGACCCCATTTCCTGCGATTGTGTATGTGAGGCGCAAGATTGTCCCGAATTTGCCCTTTGGGATAATGACACCTGTGCGTGCGTCTGTCAAAGTCCGCTGACGTACGATGCGATAGAGAATGCATGCGTTTGTCCGACCGGTTATTCCGGCCCCTTTGACGACGGTAGCTGTCAACGGCTTTATTGTGTATCTCCGCGTTGCTATTTAAATGACGATCTTTGTGGATATCAGTGTGACGATGAGGCAAGGGGATGCACTTTGGCAACATGTTGGCCGCAAGAATGTGCACCGGGAACATCTTTGCAACATGTGCCGGACGGAAAGCAAATCCCGGGCGGGTATCGGTGGGCTTGCCGCATTGAGGGGACGTCTTGTTTTATTCGGCGATCCAGTGATATTTACTGTTTTAACGGCAGCGTGGGAGAATATCCTTGCTGTCGTGCAGACAGTTTGGGAAATTGTGAACGCGGTATGTGCGGCGATATCGCCTGTCCTGCAAACGGCCAAAAAGTACAGTTATTGGCTGATGATGAGTCTCTTAACGGATGTGCTTATGAAGATGATGTTCGTTGCTTGGCAATCGCTTATGAAAACGGTTCTCCGTCCGTGTGGCAGTGCCGAAAGAACGGCATCATTTGTTCAACAAACTGTACAAATCCGCCGGAATGTGACGGTGCGTGTGTTCAAACGATTTGTCCGGATGACTCCGTGTGGCAAGGGGATATGTGCTGTAAAAACGGCGTTTGTTGCAATTATGAAACCAATAGATGTTTCGTCGGGGAAAATCGGTGCGGTGGCGAGTGTTATGCGCAGAAAGCTACTTTTGCGGATTGTCTTTGGGGACTTTGTTTAAACATATGTCCGGCTTCGACCGAATGGGCATACGATTCGCACCTGAACACCTATACTTGTCAAAGAGAAGGATTTTCTTGTATTAACCAATCATCAGCAACTGAAGATACGCCGCTATGTTATTATAACGGAGAACGATGTGGCAGCAAATGCGATTATGATGCGACGAACTGCCAAAATGTTTTCATGGAAGCATGTGCGCCGGATGTCACTTATGACGGTGTTACCAAAAAAGCCTGTGTTTATCATAAACCGGTGACGGAAACGTGTTTTTGTGATACGGCGCTTGACACACCTGTCGGAACTTTGTGCTGTCCGGCCGGGCATGTGATAGAAAACGGGGGGTGCTCTATTCCTTTGTCAACTTGATAAATTAGAATTTGTCAACAAAAAAATATGCTTTTTTGATGATTTTTTTCTACCCTTTTTTGTGCAATTTGCTATACTGGCGATAAGTCAAGTTAGAAAGGTCAAACTTTCGGCGCTTTTAAGTAAAATTGAATTGGGAAGGAAGAATAAATGGTTAAATTTTTAATCGAACGCGACGGATTGTTAAAGTCTCTGGCTCATGTTCAAAGCGTGGTCGAACGGCGTCAGACAATTCCTATTCTGTCTAATGTTTTGATTGAAGCAAGTGTTCAAAACGGCGGCTTGTTGTCGTTGCAGGCAACAGACAACGAAATTGAAATTTCGGATAAAGTGCAGGCACAGGTGGAAAACGAAGGGAATTTAACCGTTTCGGCGCATAAACTGTATGATATCGTGAAAAAATTACCGGACGGCGCACAGGTCGAATGCACGTTGCAGGAAGAAAACGGTCAATTGTTGGTGACTTCCGGTCGGTCTCGGTTTTCTTTGCCGACAATTTCGGCAACGGGCTTCCCGACGATGGAAGTGGAAAATACACCGTTTGTGTTTACTTTGACAACGGCCGAATTGCAAGGATTGATTGATCGGACGCAATTTGCCGTATCAACGGAAGAAACACGGTATAATTTAAACGGGATTTATTTACATGAAAAGGCCGGCGAAACGGCTGTGTTAAAGGCGGCGGCAACGGATGGGCATCGCTTGGCGACGGCTGAAATTACTTTGCCGAAAGGGGCCGGCGGGATGCCGGGCGTGATTATTCCGCGCAAAACTATCGGCGAACTGACAAAATTACTGTCCGAAACCGAACAGGATGTGACGGTTTCCGTTTCCGAAAATCAAATTCGGTTTTCTTTCGGGGATGTGATTTTGGCGTCTCGATTGATTGACGGAACATTCCCGGATTATGAACGCGTGATTCCGCAAGATAACGATAAATTTATGGAAGTCGATTCGAATGCGCTCACGACGGTTGTTGACCGGGTAGCGGTTATTTCCGAAAAATCGCGCGGTATTAAGTTAATTATGAAAAAGGGCGCTTTGACGGTGACAGCCTCCAATACAGACGAAGGCAGTGCCGAAGATGAAATCGAGGCCGGTTATGATGCCGAAGTCATTGAAATCGGGTTTAACTATCGGTATTTGTTGGATATTTTAAGCCAGATTAAAGGCGGTACCGTTCGGTTTTCTTTGTTAAACGGTACGTCGCCCGTGATTATTCAAGATGCCAATGATGCGTCGGCATTGTATGTCTTGATGCCGATGCGCGTATAGGATACAAAAGGCTGATGAACGAACAAAAACCACATCATCAACGGCTGGGTATCGAGCAGCTGCGACTGACCAGTTTCAGATGTTACGATACCTTGACGTTATCGCTGGATACGGACTTGCCGCCCGTTGTTTTGACCGGTCATAACGGGGCCGGCAAAACCAATATTTTGGAGGCTGTTTCGTATTTGGTGCCGGGACGCGGGCTTCGTTCGGCGCGCTTATCGGATGTGGCTAAACGCGGGCCGGAAGATCGCCTGTTGCCGGACAATGTTGGGGTGTTGCCGGTGCGTTGGGCTGTTTCGGCTCGAATTCGGGCGATGATGGGAACGGTCAATGTCGGAACGGGACGGTGTGATACGTCTGAACGGCGACAAATTCGAATTGACGGGCAACCGGCTAAAAACCAAAGTGAATTGGGGCAGTATTTAAGCGCTGTATGGCTGACGCCGGCGATGGATCGGTTGTTTTGCGGTGATCCGGCAGCCAGACGGCGGTTTTTGGATCGGTTGGTGCAGGCTTTTGACCCCAATCACGCGGCAATGACAACGGATTACAATTATGCTTTGAAACAGTGGGGAAATTTGTTGCGGGAAGGTCGGGCGGATACGGCGTGGCTGACGGGGCTTGAAGAAACGATTGCTTCCGCCGGCGTGGCTATTGCGGCGGCTCGGCGGGATATTGTGTCTCGGCTTTCCGTTTTTTTGGGACAGAAAAAAGATGTGCCTTTTCCCACAGCCTCTATTACATTGCACGGGCTTTTGGAAGATTTGTTGGAAACAATGCCGGCTTTGGATGTGGAAGAGGCTTTTAAGGAAAAACTATGTCAAATGCGCCATTTATTTGCGGACGGCGGATCGGTTGTCGGGCCGCATACGTCTGATTTTTCGGTGGTGCATGAGGAAAAAGGCATGGATGCCGGGTTATGTTCAACGGGCGAACAAAAGGCTTTGTTGGTGTCGATTATTTTGGCACAAACTAAAGCGCAAATGCAGGAAAAAGGCCAAAGTCCGGTTTTGTTGCTGGACGAAGTATCGGCTCATTTGGATGCGAATCGTCGGGATGCTTTGTTTGAATTGTTATGTGAATTGCCTTCGCAGGTGTGGATGACGGGAACGGATGAAAATGTTTTCTTGTCATTAACGCATCGGGCTCAATTTTTTAATATAGAAAATGCAACGGTTTCGTTATCGAACGTTGCTTAAAGGAAAAGGAAGAAGACCATGGAAAATATCAATGATTTAGAACCGGGAAAGTCCGGAAATCCGTCGGATCAAGCTTATACGGCCGAATCAATTAAAGTCTTAAAAGGATTAGACGCGGTTCGTAAACGGCCGGGAATGTACATCGGTGATACGGATGACGGCACCGGGTTGCACCACATGGTTTATGAAGTGTTGGATAACGCAATTGACGAAGCGTTGGCCGGTTATTGCGATAAAACGGAAGTCATTTTAAATGCTGACGGATCTGTAACAGTCATTGATAACGGGCGTGGTATTCCGACGGAAATCCATAAAACAGAAGGGGTTTCTGCGGCTGAAGTCATTATGACGGAATTACATGCCGGCGGTAAGTTTGACCAAAATTCGTATAAAGTTTCCGGCGGGTTGCACGGGGTTGGTGTTTCTGTTGTGAATGCTTTGTCGGAAACATTGGATTTGCGCATTTGGCGTAACGGCAAAGAACATTATATGCAGTTTAAAAACGGTGTTCCGGTTGCGCCGTTAAAAGAAGTCGGCGATGCAAACGGAAAACGAGGAACTTCCGTTACATTCATGCCGTCTAAAGAAACGTTTAAGATGACGGAACTTGACTTTAATACATTGGAACACCGGATGCGGGAATTGGCTTTTTTGAATTCCGGTGTGCGGCTGGTGTTGATTGATCGCCGTTCTTCCGAAGAAAAGAAAGTGGATTTGTGTTACGAAGGCGGTATTAAAGAATTTGTAAAATTCATTAACCAATCTAAAAATGCGTTACAAGCAGATGTTTTTGCGGCTTGCGGTGAAAAAGACGGCATCACGGTTGATATCGCGATGGAATGGACAGACGGGTATCATGAAACATGTCTGTGCTTTACCAACAATATTCCGCAACGGGATGGTGGCACGCACTTGGCTGGTTTGCGGGCAGCTTTGACTCGGACAATTAACAATTACGCGGCTGCTTCGGGATTGACGAAAAAGGAAAAAGTTGAATTAAGCGGTGAAGACATGCGTGAAGGATTGACCTGTGTGTTGTCCGTAAAAGTTCCGGATCCGAAATTTTCGTCTCAAACCAAAGATAAGTTGGTGTCATCGGAAGTCCGCCCGGTTGTCGAGGGTGTTGTGGCCGATAAATTGGAACAATGGTTGGAAGAACATCCGGCAGATGCCAAACAAATCATCGGGAAAGTTGTGGAAGCGGCGGCGGCTCGGGAAGCGGCTCGTAAAGCACGTGAATTAACGCGACGTAAAGGGGCGTTGGATATGGCTTCTTTGCCCGGAAAATTGGCTGATTGTCAAGAAAAAGATCCGGCGCTGTCTGAAATTTTTATCGTTGAGGGGGATTCCGCCGGTGGTTCGGCAAAACAAGGTCGGAATCGGGCAAACCAAGCGATTTTACCGCTTCGAGGCAAGATTTTGAATGTGGAACGGGCGCGGTTTGACCGTATGCTCAGTTCGGCAGAAGTCGGAACAATGGTAACGGCTTTCGGAACGGGAATCGGCCGTGAAGATTTTGATGCGGACAAATGCCGGTATCACAAGATTATTATCATGACCGATGCCGATGTCGACGGAGCGCACATTCGGACATTGTTATTGACGTTCTTCTTCCGTCAAATGCCGGAATTGATTGAACGGGGCTATATTTATATTGCGCAACCGCCGTTGTATCGGGCGAAACGCGGCAATTCCGAAATTTACTTGAAAGACGACAAAGAAATGGAAGAATACCTGATTAATATCGGGACGTCGGATACGGTTTTGGTGATGGGCGACGGGACTCAAATTGCCGGAGCAGATTTGGTGCAACGGGCAGAGCAGGCTCGTGTTGCGCGCCAACTGATTGTCAATATGTCAAAACATATTCCGGCGCGTTTGTTGGAACAAATGGCAATTGAAGGATTGTTTGCGCCGGATGCTGTTTTGGATGAAAGCTTTGTTCAAAAACTGGATGCAATAGAACCGGAATATGAACGCGGCTGGCAGTGTAAGAAAGAGGGGACTTCTTATGAATTATCCCGTTCTTTGCGCGGCGTTACGGAACGGTATATCGTGGATGAAGCAATGTTGCAATGCGGCGAAGCCAAATGCTTAACCGATATGGTTGCGGATTTAAAAGAATTTTATGCTCAACCCGGTGTTTTGAAAAACAAAGATGTTGAATTTAAAATCAACGGGCCGATTTCTTTAATCGAATCGATTTATAAAATCGGGAAAAAAGGTATCGCCATCAACCGTTACAAAGGGTTGGGTGAAATGAATCCGGAACAATTGTGGGAAACAACATTGGATCCGAATTCACGGCATCTGTTACAAGTTAAAATCACGCATTTCGACGAGGCGGAACAAGTGTTTTCAACGTTGATGGGTGATGTTGTGGATCCGCGCCGCGACTTTATTCAGGAAAATGCCTTGAATGTCGTGAACTTGGATATTTAAAGGCTGTTGCCGTTATAAAAGAAGACTCCGCATGGGGTCTTTTTTTATATTCTAACCTATTCATAATTAAGGTTAAATTTTTTAAAAGAAAAATATTGACAAAATAATGAATTGGTTTATAATGAAAGGAAGGTAAAATGATAAAAGGGGTATAAACAATGCCATATGATAAATCTTATAAGTCATCGAGCTATCGGATTGGGGATGATGGGAAAGTTTCTTTTTGGAAACGGGTGAAAAAGCCGTTTTTGTATATGGGAACGGCAATGGTTTTACTCGTTGGCGGTATTTTTGGATATAACGCTCTGAATAAAGCCGGTGAAAAGCGGGATGCAAAAGAAGAACCGATTGTGCAAAAAGCAACACAACCGACTGATAATAATTTGAAAAAGGTGGTTTCAAAGTTGGCTCAAAAGGAAACGACTGTTTCAACGTCGGCTCAAAAAGAAACAACCGCCGATAAACAAAAAGCAGAAACACCGAAGGCTTCAGCCCCAAAAGCTCAACCCAAGACACAGACAGTTATTGATTATCAGTTTGCGATTGTTCCCGGATTGGCCAGTGATCAAGTTCATTTAGAGCCGGCTGTTGCACGGGAATTGGCTAAAAACTATCGTATGGCCGATGGTGCAATGGATAATTGGGTTATGTCGAAAATTCAAATGTTAAGAGGAAATCCAACGCGCGCCAAACAATACGAAAATGCGGCGATTCGTCAATTTCCGGAACTGGCAAAGTGTCAGACTTTCCAAGACGTAGCCTTTGAATTGTATAAAAAGAAAATGGCGGCCGGTATTAATACAAGCTGGGTGCGGGCAAAAATTTCGTACAGTCATTTACAAAGAGCGGCCAGAGCAACCAATCAGGAAACTCGGTTGAAATACTTATATAAAGCGGTCACTTCAGCTCCCGAAGTCGGTATCATGGGACCCAATTTGGGCTTGGCTCAAGAAATGGCGTTGGCATTTAAAGGTGAAAACCACATTGTTATGCGTGCGCAACGGGTGGAAGTCCCCTTGACGAAAACGGCGACTCCTGCTATGTTGACGGCCCAAGCAGAAGGAAGATAAGAATGGAAAATAAAGAAATCGAATTGTTTTATGACTTTATGTCAAAGTCGCCTGTCTTGCTCGGAAAAGAATCGACTCAGTTGCTTAAAAGCATCGATGCCGATATGGATGAGGAAGCTGACAGCGTGCCTGAAAAAGTATGTTTTTCATAACGAAATCAATGGCTTAAAAAGTTGCAAAAAATTGTAAAAAAATGTTGACAAAATAGATAAAATTTCGTAAGATAAAGATATAGAGAAAATAACATTAAGGAGAGAAAAAATGGAAAACAAAGAAATTATCAAAAAAATCAGAAAGAACAAATGGAACTTGCTGAAAGGCAACGGCGCTTTGGCGGCTTTGGTTGTCGGATCGGCGGCCATGTTTGCGCCGACAAAAACAAATGCGGCGGACGTTGATTTTCGGTCTATTATAAAAGGCGGTGAAGTCGTTACAACACCGATTGAAATTTATAAAGGTGTGACAGCGGGTGACCGTCGCGATCAAAAGATTGATGAAATCCAAGCTAAAACGGAAGAAGCTAAGGCTATAGCGGCTGAACGTGTTGCTGCTGCTAAAGCGGAAGCAGAAGTTAAGGCTGCCGAAATTAAAGAAAAATATGCGGAACGTCGTGCGAATGCAGAAGGTTCTCGGGCAACGACTCAATTGGATCGTCAGGAAGATCGTGAGATTGCCAGAGCTGAAAGAGCGGCTGCTGCGGCTGAAAGACGGGCAGAACGAGATGCACTTAGAGCAGAAAGACGCGCTGAAGCGGCGGCAAGAAGAGCTGCTCAACAAGCTGAAAGAGAACAAAATCGGGCTTTGCGTAAAACAGAAAGAACCGGGAACAATCTGTTGCGTGTCATTCTCCGGGATTCAAACAGAAGATAAATAACAAACGGTTTCCTACCCCTTTTCAAAAGGGGTAGGAATGCTTGAAAATTTTCAATATAATTTTTTAACAAAAGGGAAGGAAAAAATGAAAAATAAAACTTATGCGATGTTATGTGCAATGGCTGCCATGGCGACATTGGTTGGATGCAGCTCAATTGATGAAGCTAAATTCTATGATGAAAAAGCCAGAGTTGAACAAAAAATGGCTGCTTTGAAAAACAATCCGAATGCTCAAGTTTCCGTTTCCGGTCGCGACAGCAATGACGGCCGCGGGATTTCAACATATCGTTTCAGCTATGTTGATGAAACAGGTGCTTTGGTTCAAGAAAGCTATCGTTTTAACGAATACAGAAAAACGGTTCAAATTTCAACACGTGTTGCGGATGGTCGTGGTCGTCCGGTTGCTAAACCTGTTTCCAAGGTTGTTCCGGGTGAAGCTCAATTCATCGAAGCAAACACGGGTGATGTCAATGTGGCTACAGGCGTTCAAGAAAAAGTCATGTGGATCAAAGACAAACAAAATCAACGTTAATAAAAACTCTCTCCTTAAAGGAAAAATCCCCCAAATCGGGGGATTTTTTTTATCTTTTTAACGCAACCTCTGCCATTGATGGGCCGTAATAAAAGGAAGCATTTCGTCTTGGAAACGATACATGGTTTTGGGTTTTAATGCGTCTCCGAATAAGTGGCGTTCCGATCCGTAGATTAACAATGGCGAAGACGGAAAATGAAACAACTTGCGTGCTAACGGTGCGTTTATTTCTGCAGAAAGATGTTTTTTCTGGGGTGTTAAAAAAGCTTCTTCCAATGCGACATGCAAAGCTTGTGGCAGTAAAATCAAATGCCGTTGGAACATTTTGAAAAAGGTTGATTTTAACAAGCCGCTTTTTTCTTTCATTGATAAATATCGGTTCAGTTGACAAGCCAAAATATAGTTATCTTTTTCTTCCGGATTTTCCGGTAATAAAACCATTTCTTCTTTTGTCAGCGTCATCTTTCGGATTCGGGGATAGTAATCTTTTGTCATGTTTAATCCGCCGCAACTGATAGCTCTTTGGTGATGAACCGTCCAACCGATAGGCAGGTAACCTTGCTTCATTCTGTTTTGATTTTCTTCGGAAAAGTGCGTCGCAATAAATTGAGCTTCAACCTTTGCCAAATACTTTAAAAACATAGGTCGAACCGCAAGGTTAAATTCATTTCTGATTTTTTTAAAAACAGGAACACTTGTCCGCTCAAACGGCATCGAACAAAGATGAAAATGAGATTTATTCGCGATTTTTAACAACAACTCCCGTTGCGCCAGCGTATTACCGACTTCAGGATTGCCTGTGATAAGTGTTTGTAGTAAATTTGTCAGTACTTCCATTCTTTCTATCCGCCTGTTTCAAAAAAGATAGACAAAACATTTTAAGGAAAATAATCTAAAAAGTCAATCAATAATCTTGTTTTTGTTTGACTCTTTACGGGATAAAAAATATCTTATTAACAGGAAAAAGGAAAGGGTGCCCTATGTCAAACACAAAAATCGTGCGTGTTTATTCCGTGAAAGAAGAAATTTGGCATGCTTTGGTTCATGGCGTCGGAATAGCATTAAGTATTGCCGGTTTAGTGATATTGGTGTGTCTTTCCTGCCTTTACGGGAATGTCTGGAGCATTGTTTCAAGTGCGATTTTCGGAACAACACTTGTCTTGATGTATACGGCGTCGACGATTTACCATTCTGTTCGCTCTGATAAAAAGAAAAAGTGCTTCAAAAAATTGGATCACATTGCGATTTATTATTTGATTGCAGGGACTTATACGCCGTTTTTATTGGTTTTAATGCGTGGGCCGCTCGGTTGGACTTTGTTCGGGGTTGTCTGGGCTCTGGCCGTTTTGGGGACTATCTTGAAGCTTTATTCTTCAGCTAACGGTACAAAAATTTGGTCTATCGGATTGTATCTTGCTATGGGATGGCTGATTTTATGTGCAACGCATCAGGTATGGACTGCTATTCCGAAAATCGGATTGATTTATTTGATACTGGGTGGCTTGTTTTACACGCTCGGGATTATTTTCTATGTATGGAAAAGCAAAGCATATACGCATGTGGTGTGGCATCTTTTTGTGTTGCTCGGTTCCATTATGCATTTCTTTGCCGTTTTGTATTCTTGCGTTTTATTGAATTGAGGCACTGATGGCATCTTCCGTAACTTCTGAATTTTGTTTTATTTTAAATGGAAAAGGCGGCGGCGTTCGTGTTTCTTCGCGCCATTTGGAAAAGGTTAAAAATAAAGTCGCTTGGGTGCATTTGGATGAAGAAGACGAAAAAAGCGTGGATTGGCTGTATCATCAAAGCGGGTTGGAAGAAACGGTTATTGAAAACTTGTTGGACGAAGATACGCAACCGCGGTATTTTACGACACCTCAAGGGTTGTTTGTTGTCTTGCGCGGCGTTAATGCCAATCGCAATGCAGATGTCGAAGATATGATTGCGTTGCGGATTTGGATTGAAAAGGATCGGATTATTTCGTTTTCTCATCGCCGATTGATGGCAATTGAAAAAATGGCAGCAGCACTGAAAGACGGCAATGGGCCGCTTAATCCGATGAATGCGTTTATTATGATTGCGGAAGTTATGAATGAAAATATTTCGGATGTTGTGGCTAAAATCGATGACGATTTGGATGATATTGAAGACGATATGATTGACGTCAGCCGCGACAGCACGACTTTGTTACAATCGCGCATCAGTGAAATTCGTCACAAGATTTTGGGAATTCGGCGTTATCTGGGGCCGCAACGGGATTTGTTTAATGCGCTTAAAATTATGGATATTCAAACAATTACAAAGGAAGAGCGGACAACGTTGAAAGACATCAGCCGGGATTTGCAGAAATTTGTTGAAGATTTAGACTTTGCCCGAGAACATTCGACGGTTAACCAGGAAGAACTGAACAGCCGAATTAATGTGCAACTGAACCAAACGATGTATATGTTGACGATTATTATGGTTGTTTTGGCGCCGTTGACATTGGTAACCGGAATTTTGGGATCAAATTCCATAGAAGTTTCTCAAGAACCGCTTCGTTTTTTGGGAATTACGGCTGCTTTGGCTATTTTCGGATTGCTGCAAATTTGGTATTTGAAAAAGAAAAAGTGGTTTTAATAAGCTTTATTTATGGAATTTAAGAGCAAATCAAGAGGTGTCTTAAACGCCTCTTTTTTTATGTAAAAAAGAGTTGACAGTGGGGGGGGG
>CALGXF010000037.1 GCA_937935995.1 uncultured Alphaproteobacteria bacterium | reverse complement strand
CCTATACTTGCTGGAAAAACGGACACCTCTGCGGCGAAAATTGTACAATCTCCGGATCCGGCGGTTCTTGTGATACGGGATGTCAATAAGTGACGCTTTGAAAATAAAGGCCGGCGGCGGGTGCCGTCGGGCCGCCCTTTGTTCGGTCACATGCGTGCATCGCTTCATGGAAGTCATCAACAGACCATTTACCTAAACCGACCAAGCTTAATGAACCCACCATATTGCGCACTTGATGATGCAAAAAAGATTTAGCCTTAACAAGGCAAAAAATATAATCGCCTCGACGCGTAATCGTGAATTCATTTAATGTTTTAATCGGGCTTTTGGCCTGACATTCCGAATCCCGGAATGTTGAAAAATCATGTTTGCCCAGTAACAGAAGAGCCGCCTTTTGCATCGCTTTTTCATCCAACGGTCGCCCTTCTTGCCATACTCTGTTTCTATCCAAAACAGCCGGCGTTCGGCGATTTAGAATTTTATAAATATAGGATCGTTCTTGAGCGCTGAACCGAGCATGAAAATCATCCGAAACTTCTTCAATCTTTAAAATGCCAATCGGATGCGGCCGGACAAGTGCGTTAAAAGCCCCTTGCATCGCAAAAGCATCCATCGGTTGCGGTATATCGAAATGAGCCACCTGCCCGTACGCATGCACACCGGCATCTGTTCGCCCTGCCCCATAGACAACCGTTTGAACATGTGCGAATTTTTCAAGTGCTTCTTCCAACACCTGTTGCACGGAAAGACCATCTTGTTGACGTTGCCACCCGACAAAATCGGTGCCGTCGTATTCGATTGTCATTTTATATCGAGGCATTACACACGCGTCCCGGCCTTTATCGGAAAGCCGCGCAAGAAATCGTCCGCATTCATCGGCGTTTTTCCGGCACGTTGCAACTCTGTCAATTGCAAAGCCGTCCCTAACCCGCAGGCAATCGTCAAGCAATCGTCTAAAAAGGTTCCGGGAGCCGCTTCCTTATCCGAAGACGGAACAACCTTTGCCATCAACACATTGATACGTTCTTCGCCCAGCATAAAATAAGCTTTCGGATAAGGTGACAACGCGCGAATATGACAATCCAGCACATCCGCCGGTTTTGCCCACCTGATTAAACATTCGTCTTTGGTTATTTTATTGGCATACGTGACCCCTTGCGCCGGTTGATGAACAGCCGTCGGGCGTCTGTCCAAAGCTTCTATAATCAGCTTTGCCCCGATTTGGGACAATTTATCATGTAGCTGTCCGGCCGTTGTTATCGGTGTAATCGGCGTGCTTTCGGACAACAGCATATCACCCGTGTCCAACCCGGCATCCATTTGCATAATCGTCACACCCGTTTCTTTATCTCCGGCCATAATCGCCCGTTGAATAGGCGCCGCACCGCGCCACCTGGGCAACAACGAAGCATGAACATTAATGCACCCGCCTTTAAACGCTCTTAACACCGGAATCGGCAAAATCAATCCGTATGCGCAAACAACCGCAACATCCGCATCCAAAGCGGCAAAAATATGTTGTTCCGTTTCGTTTTTCAAGCTGACCGGATAACGAACGGGAATTTTATGTTTTTCCGCCTCGATTTGAACCGGGGACGGCGTCAGTTTGTGTCCTCTGCCGGCTGGCCGCGGCGGCTGCGTATACACACAAATCACATCGTGTTTTTGAATTAAAGCCTGCAAAACCGGAACAGAAAAGTCCGGCGTTCCCATAAAAACAACTTTCATTCAGCTTCCTCCAATGCTTTGCGTTTGCGGTTTTTCTCCAACCGTTTCATAATCATTTTCTGGCGCAGTTTCGATAAATAATCCACAAAAATAACCCCATCCAAATGATCGATTTCGTGTTGTAACGCAATCGCCAACAATCCGTCGCCGGTTATTCGACAAGGCTTGCGATCCGCATCTTCATATTCAACGGTCACTTCGACAAATCGTTGCACCGGCGCATATTGATTCGGAACGGATAAGCATCCTTCAGAACATTCGGCCGTTTCCTGCGAATGCGCCACAATCTTTGGGTTAATCAAAAACAAAGGATTGGTTTTTTCATCTTCACGAGACACATCAATAACCACAATACGTTTCAAAATGCCGACCTGTGGCGCTGCCAAACCGACACCATGCGCCGCATACATGGTTTCCAACATATCAGCCAACAACTTTTTTATTTCTTTTTCCTGTGCATCAACCGGCAGGCTTTTTTGACGTAACAGCGGATGCGGAATTTCTAAAATTTCTAATTTCATCTTTTTTTCCTTTTCTTTTGATGTATTATAAAATAAAATGATAAAAAAGAAAAGACGGGAGATAAAAAAATGCGCATATTTTTAATGATTTTATGCCTGTTCCTTTCCTTTTCAAAGGGTGCACAGGCGCAAGACGGAACGTTTAACCTGATGATTTTCGGGGATAGTTTATCCGCCGGATACAAATTATCGGCAGAAGATTCTTTTTACAGCCAATTGCAAAAAACGCTGACGGACAAGGGATACGACAACGTCAAAGTCATCAATGCCAGCATTGTCGGAGATACGACTCAACGCGGTTTGGACAGAATTGACAGAGCTTTGGCACAAAATCCGCACGCGGTTCTTTTAGAACTCGGCATTAACGATGTTCTGCAAGGGGCTTCGTTGGCAACGACACGCGCCAATTTAGAAAAAATCATTGAAACTTTCCAAGATAACAATGTTTCCGTCATGCTGGTCGGCATGATGGCGCCGCCGCAAGCTTCTTATGAAGGCAGAGCTGAATTTACGCAAATGTATAAAGATTTGGCGAAAAAATATGATTTAACCTTTTATCCGTTTTTCATGGACGGCGTTATTAAGCAGACTTTCGGGGTATACAGCACCAAATATCTGTTAGATGACGGGGCTCATCCGAATGCGGAAGGTGTTAAAATCATGGTAAAAAACATCTATCCGACGGTTGAAGAATTCTTGTTAAATCAATAAGGGAGAGCGCTCATGATACGCTTATTTACAGGCATTGAATTGCCCGATGACATCAAAGACCAAGTTTATTCTTTGCGCGGCGGCGTGCCTTTGGCCAAATGGGTAGAGCGCGATAAATTGCATTTAACTTTGCGTTTTTTGGGAAACATTCAGGAAAACGTCGCAGACAACATTCACGATGAACTATGTCAATTACGTTTTCCGGCGTTCAATCTGGCGTTGGCGCAAGTCGGTTATTTTGCGACCGGCGATGTCCCGCATCATTTATGGACAGGCGTTAATTATTACCAAGCTTTGGATGATTTAAGTGCCAAAATTGACACAATTGCGCGCAACAACGGCGTCAAAAACGATCGGTTTAAATTTCATGCGCACGTGTCCGTCGCCAGTTTAAAAGGAACCTCGATGGAGGATGTATTTAAATTCATCTCGGCCAACAACTTATTCCGCACACGGGAATTTAAGGTGTATTATTTCACCCTTTTCTCCAGCCATGCCAGAGAAAACGGTGAAGGCAAGTATTACCGCATCGAAGCCAGATATCCGCTTACTTTGTACTAGTGTGAACGCGCAAAAATTCACTGATTGCCAAAACGGAGCTCATATCAATGTCATGCCCCATGCCCGGCACGATATGTGTCGTAACGGCAACGTCTAAATTTTTGAGTGTATTTTCCGTCATTTCCATTCCGACCAACGGCACGCGATCATCATCTTCGCCGTGAGTCAGCAATGTATTGGGGCGGCTTAAAACTTCGGGAAGCGTCAACGCGTTATTCATTTCCAACGGCACCGCCGAACACCCAATCAGACAGTTCAAAAACGAAGCACGTGTCAATCCCGTCATCAACGCCAACAACCCGCCTTGAGAAAAACCCATCAACGCGATATCATTATCCTGTAATCCATGTTTTTCTTTAATGAAATCAATAAATGAATTAACCAAACTGATTTGCTCTTTAGCGCGGCACATTAATTTTTCGACATAACCGAACTGCTCAAAAGCCGTTTCATCCGCCAATTCATCCACGCTGTACCATCTGTAGCTGTCGTGTCCCATCTGCGTCGGCGCATTCGGTGCATAAAAAGCCATGTTCGGATTTTCTTTTTGCAACACAGGCGCCATCGAAATCAAATCATCGCCGTTGGCACCGTACCCATGTAACATGATAAGAGCCGTTTTGACCGGTTCTCCGGCTTTGGGCAATACACAAATCGAATCATTTAACATTTATCTTCCCCTTTCTTTTGTTAAAAAACTTGTCAACCCCGCAAAAACGATTTATTCTTCATGTTTATATAAGGGTTATTTTAATAAAAAGCGAGGCATTTATGAAAAAAATCATCTTTTCTTTGTGTGTTCTTTCGTTGATACCGTCGATTTGCAAAGCCCAACTCGGCACAAAAAGCATGACGGATGCCCAACAATTGGGCGCAATGGCAGGCGTCGCTTTGGCTTGCAATGCCGGCAGCCGACTGGATGATTTTGAATTGATTGCCAGTTATATCATGGGAAACAGCGCGCCGACGGAAGAAGCCCGGACAACTGCCTTTAAAGAATATGCGGCCGAAAAGCTGCGGACTTACAACTTACAACGCGATCAAAAACCGACCCCCTGCCCGGAAGCTTTACAACATTTTTATAATCTGCCGATTTTTGCTTCGGTCATTTATGCTGACGGAACTGTCAAACTGCCGGACGGCAAAATCATAAAACCTAAAACGACGGCTCAAAAGAAACGCGCGCAAAACGAACCCAAACGCAATTACATGAAACCCGGACGAGGACAAGGTTATTAATGCGCCCGCCTGTATTGTTCGGTTTATTTGCCGGTCTTGATACCATTCAGGGAGTCGGCCCTAAAAATTTAAAGCTGTTTCAAAAACTGTGCGGCGATACGATTCTTTCGGTTTTATTTCATTTGCCGTTAATGGTTTTAGACCGAACCAAACCGCCTTTTATAACAACAAAAGTAACGGTTTTAAGCCATGACAAGCCGCGTTCACGCAAACAACCTTATAAAATTCACTGCCAAACGGAAAACGGCCTGTTGGACATTGTTTTTTTCAATTACCGCAAAGATTACGTAATCGACCAATTGCCCGAAAATGCCGTTCGGGTTATCAGCGGTCAAGTATCAACTTTTTCCGGCCGCACTCAAATGACGCATCCCGATTACATTACGGAAGAACAAAATAAAGACCAAATTCCGCTTATCGAACCGGTTTATCCCCTGACGCAAGGAGTTACCAACAAAATGGTTCAGCGGATTTTAAAAACGGCTTTAAAATGCATTCCGGATTTACCCGAATGGCAAGATGAGGCTTTTTTGAAACAACAAAAATGGCCGTCTTTCAAAGAAAGCCTGATTCAAGTTCATCATCCGCAAAAAGCTTTTGATGTATCACCGATGCATCCGGCACGCATGCGCCTGGCTTATGATGAATTGCTGGCCAATCAATTGGCACTGGCACTTGTTCGGCAAAAAATGCGTAAACTGAAAGGAATTGCTTTACCGGGAAACGGTTTGTTGTTTCAAAAACTTTTAAAAAACCTGCCTTTTGAATTGACCAACGCTCAAAAACGATCGTTTCAGGAAATTGAAACAGATATGGCGGCTCCCTTTCGTATGATGCGTTTGTTGCAAGGCGATGTCGGCAGCGGAAAAACAATTGTCGGATTGATGGCTATGTTAAAAGCCGTCGAAAGCGGATACCAGGCTTGTTTAATGGCGCCTACGGATATTTTAGTCCGACAACATGAAGTTACTTTACGAAAATGGTGTCAACCGCTCGGCATTTCGGTGGTTTTACTGACCGGCCGGGAAAAAGGTGAAAAACGTCAAGAAATATTAAACAAAATGGCGGACGGGTCAGCGCAAATCATCGTCGGAACACATGCATTGTTCCAAGAAAACGTTCAATTTTGCAAGCTGGGTTTGGTTTTAATCGATGAGCAACATCGATTCGGCGTTGATCAACGTTTGGCTCTGACGCAAAAAGGAGAACGTGTCGACGTTTTGGTTATGACGGCAACGCCCATTCCGAGAACGCTGGCATTGACGTATTACGGTGACATGGACATTTCCAAAATAGATGAAAAGCCGCCGACACGCAAACCGATTGATACGCGCGTTTTACCTGTTTCAAAAATGGATGAAACCATTCAAAAGCTGCGCCACGCACTTGCTTCGGGGGCGCAAGTTTATTGGGTTTGTCCCTTGATTGAAGAAACTGAAAAATCGGATTTAGCAAATGCGACTCAACGCTTTGAAACGCTTGAAAAAGCTTTTCCGGGACGTGTTGCCCTTATTCACGGAAAAATGAAAGGTCCTCAAAAAGATGCTCTTATGCAGGATTTCATTGATAAAAAAACCGATATTCTGGTCGCAACGACAGTCATTGAAGTCGGTGTAGACGTCCCGTCGGCCAGCATCATGATTATCGAACAAGCCGAACGGTTCGGTTTATCTCAATTGCATCAGCTGCGCGGGCGTATCGGACGCGGCAGCGCACAATCGGTTTGTTTATTGCTCTATCAAGCGCCTCTTTCCGCAACGGCTAAAAAGCGTTTAGATGTCATGCGCAAAACAGAGGACGGCTTTCTCATTGCCGAAGAAGATTTAAAGTTGCGCGGCGCCGGTGAAGTTCTCGGCACACGCCAAAGCGGATTACAATCTTTTAAAGTGGCGGATTTGGAATTTCATGCTTCCCTCTTGGCAATTGCCCGAGATGATGCTAAACTGATTTTAAATCAAGACGCTTCCTTGTCATCCCCACGCGGGGCAGCTTTAAAAAATCTGCTGTACCTGTTCAACAAAGACAACGAAGTCAAAACCATTCATTCAGGTTAGGAGTGTTTTATGCCAGTTTTATTTACGCGTCAACCCCATGAGCGGACTTCCCGTTTACGCAAAGAATTCAAACACAATAACGTTGCTCGGCAATTTTTAATGATGCTGTACCAAAAAGGATATTTAGACCGCATTAAAAAGCTTTGCCCGTTGGAAAAAATCGCACGCGGAAAGGTGCCGAAAAATTTTGATATTCACCACATCGTTCCTTTATCGGGCGGCGGAACAAATGATTTGCATAATTTGTGTTTAATCGAGCGCCCTTTGCACAAATTCATTAATCGGCGATGCTTTGACCCGGCGTTAAAAGATATTCAACCCGGCCAAACCGTTGAAATCAATGTTCCCGATTTTCCGCCTGTTGCTCTGTACAAAGATTACGGCAAATTCATCCAAGAAACGCTGGCAAAAGAAAACCGGGAAAGCGGGTTTAAGCGCGTGATGAAAAAACCGCTTCAAAAGCTACCGCTGTTTTTCGGCTGGCGCAAATAATCAGACTTTGTTTTGAAACAAATAGGATTGAATATAGGTGCGAACAGCCGACGCAGTCGGATGATTTTCGGGAAGAACGGGCACCATAAACCGTTTTGACGCATCAAAAGCACGAATATGATTTAAAATAGCATCAATCTCCCGACGCAGGCGCGCCATTTGAGCTTGTGTATTATGAGCCTCTATTTTACTGTAAACATCTTCGCAAAAATGCTCTAAAATCCGAGCCTGCAATACTTCTTGAAAAGTCGCCGGAAAATTAAAATGATAAGCCCACGATAAATACATACAACACTTATCCGGCCAAGTCTTCACATGTTCAACTTTCACATAATCATCCGATAAGATTTCTTCTTGAACACGGGGAGAAATTTCAGCCACCGGCTCTTTTTCCCAAAAACGCAACATGCGCCGATATTCCCGTAAATTTGATAACGTATCGGCATCTCTGACCAATCCGATGCCATAGCGAATCCATTTTTTATCCGCCTCGCCGGCGGCCTTATATGCTTTTCGAATTGTGTAAACGGCTTGCTTTTTCTCCGGCGGCTGACACCGGAATTTCTCCATTTGCTCCAACTGTTCATCCGACACGTCAACAAAAGCATTATCCATTTGGTCATGAACCAAAATCGGAACCAACACATTTAACGATTTTTCACCGAGTTCCAGTGCTTTTTGAGCGCCCGTAATCCCGTGACAAAATGAAAACGCATACGTTTCTTTGTCGGGACTGACTTCAAAAGCCCGCCCGTAATCATGTAAAAGCAATGCATCCATCCATTGTTTTTGAACGGACTTAGGCGCCGTTTGCAAAAGAGGCTCCTTATTCATCAAAACAGCCCCTTCCCTTAACACCTGAAATGTATGCAAATATTTATGATGCATCCATTTTTCATACGTTGATAAAGAAACGTCCGCGCCTTGGTCATGCATCCGCCACTTTTCCGACGGAACAGCCAAAACCTGTGGTGTCTTGTACACGGCGTACAATGCTTTTAAATATGGATTTTGAGTAGAAAACATACTTGCCTCGTGATATTGAAGAGCATCATAATCATGTTTTGTCTGAATTGCAAGCAAGATGTTATCTTTTCTACGCTTGCAAAAAGCAGGAAAATCTTCTATTTTACGAGAAAGGGAGGAACGGACAATGTGGTCAGCTTTTACCAAACGAATGGGGCCGAAAACGTTAACGGCTGAACAAGTTCAAGAAAGTTTACCGTGGGTTGTCAAGGACGGTGTTGTCGCCCAGCTATTGGAAAGCTTAACAGCCGGCCCGATTTTAATTGCGCTGGCTTTGTTGATGAAAGCGCCCAACGCCTTAATCGGTTACATGGTTGCTTTGCCGTTGTTGAGCAATTTAGCGCAATTTCCAGGTGCTTATTTAACCGAAAAAATCCGGAAAAGGAAATTGGTTTGCACCAGCATTTCAATGATCGGACGCGCTTCGTTCTTTTTTATTGCGTGGCTGGCTCTTTTTCCGCAAACACCCGGAGCCGCTTATGTGCTGGCGTTTTTATACACCATTCGCTATTTCGCCAGCAGCTTTGCCGGCAGTGCTTGGAATTCTTGGATGAAAGATTTGGTTCCGCCGCAAACGCTCGGGCGCTTTTTTTCAAAAAGACTGACCATGATGGTTATCGCTTCACTTGTGGCATCGCTCTCAATGGCCGTTATCTTAAAAGTATGGCCTTTCCCGGCAAATGACTTTTATAGCATCCTTGCTTTTATTGCCTTTTTATTGGGTGTTTACAGCATCTATGTTTATTATCGAATTCAAGAACCACCGATGGAAGCCGATACATTGGATGAACACTTTTTTACTAAAATTAAAAAAGTCTTTCATGACCGAAATTTTTCATTATTGATGGTTTTTTTGGGTTTTTGGAACTTTTCGATTAATCTGGCTGTACCGTTTTTCTCTGTCTACATATTAGAACAATTAAAATTAAGCGTCAGCCTTGTTTTGATATTGGTAACCGTCAGTCAAGTCACAAGCGTGCTCGTGATGGGATCGTGGGGAAAATTGGCGGACATGTTCAGCAATAAATCCGTTTTACTGGTTACCTGCCCTTTGTATGTTTTAGCCATTTTCTTATTTTTGTTCACCTCTTTTCCCGTTGAGGATACAATCACCATCCCGCTGTTGGTTTTTATTTATATGCTGATAGGCATTTCACAATCGGGAGTTACTTTGGCAACCGGCAATATTACATTAAAGCTGGCACCCAAAGGCAGTGCTGCCGTCTATTTATCCGTCAATGGCATGGTAAATGCTTTTATGGCCGGAATTGCGCCGATTATCGGAGGCTTTTTTGCGGACTATTTCATTGAAAAAAAGCTTTCTTTAATTTTAAATTGGACAACACCCGACACAACAAAGGATTTCCATTTGTTGGTCATGCAACATTGGGACTTTTTCTTTTTTGGGGCAACGGTTTTAGCTTTGCTGTCCTTAAGCTTGTTGAAGGCCGTTAAGGAAGAAGGAGAAGTGAATGAAAAAGTTGTTATTTCTTCTTTCTTGTCGCTTTTCTCCAGAAGTGTTTCTGCGTCTTATCAACTGCCACAAAAAGTTTTTCTGTTTTTGTCGCGCAAAAAATATAAAGACGACTTGCAAAAAGATAAAAATCTCAACAAAGCCGTCTAAAATTAAGAAAAGGCTCCCAAAGGAGCCTTTTCCTTCCTCCAAATATAAATTAGAAATTATATTTGAACTTAACCGTTCCCGTGTGGCTTGTGTAGTCACGACGGATACCGGCGTCATAATTCAAACTGACATCTAACGCCTCAAACATATTCATCGTAACACCGACACCAGCTTCAACACCGAAACGTGGCAACCGTTTACCGGAAGTCGTGTAAGACCCTGTTCCCATGAACACTGTTGCATCCGTGTTATCGGAAACAATGTCATAGGTCGCGGCAAGTCGAACTTCTGGCGTCAACGTATAATCTTTTTCAACAAAGTCATACGCATAGTTCACACCAGCCACTGCTGTCAACAAATCGGTGTTATCCGTTTTAACTTGTTGACCGGCCGTATCCGTATAGCTGTCTTGTTTGATGTGCAAGTAACGCAGTCCGGCTTTGGGTGTGAAACCGGAAGCCATATCATAACCGGTCATCACTTGACCGCCCCACGTATCCACATCATACTTGCCCGTGACACCGACGCCGACAACATTTCTGTGTTCTTTGTAGTCAGAAGTGCTGTAGTTAACGGTACCGTTCACGAACCACGCATTCGGTTGATATTCCCCGTAAACGAAGAAGTTGTGACCGTAAATATCGGTTTTCCGACCACCGCTCTTGACATCAGTTGCATTGTAGGCATACCCGACACCAACCGTATATACATCATTGATTAAGGTATCCAACCCAAACGCAACCCCTTGTGTGTAACCACGGAAACCCGTCGTTGAAGAAGAGCTGTCTTGTTTGGATTTATTATACAACCCTTGAACCCACGGACCGAACTTGGCATTCAAATCACCGCCGGAACGTCCCATTACCGGAGTTGCCAACCGGTTATTCACAGCACTTAAAATTTGGCTGTGTACCGACGTCGCCACAGAATGAACCGTCGCTGTATCCGTCGGCGCCAAATCTTTCGCCGCACTTTCAACAGTATCATTATTTCCGGCCGCCAATTCATTTTGCATATTCAATGCAATCTGACTTGCCGTGTCATTCGAAGCATTCGCCAAAGTGCTTAAAACAGACGCTGTTTGTGTCGAAACACCTGCATCACTTGCAATATCTTCCGCCGCCTTTACCGAAGCCGTATACGTCAGTGTATTGCTGTCTTCAGATGTTTTCACAATGTCATACAAGCTAGATGAATCAACCTCTGCTTCAGCAAATGAATCAGCTCCTTCCCCGACAGCAATCTGATATTCACCGGCCGCACCGACCGTTAAATTCAATTTTGCTCCGTTACCGGCAATCGTATTTGCTTCCAAAGAACCGTAAGAAGACGTATTCAACAAGTTTGCTTTCAAAGTTGAACCCGCATCAAACGTAATGGAATCTTGAACAACTTTCGCCGTACCGATGTCCAGAGTTGCTCCGCTACCGATATTCAAAGCACCAGTTCCGGCAACGCCGCTGCCAATTGTTGCTGTTCCGCTTGCAAAAGTCAACGTTCCGTTATTTTGAATGTCATTAGGTACATTTCCGGCCGAATTTCCAGTAAATGTCGCATCACTGTTAAACGTAACCGTTGCATCTTCGCCATTGAAAAGAGCTCCTCCATCGGACGCAGCCGAGTTCCCAGTAAATGTGGCGGCACCATCAAAAGTCAACGTACCCCAGTTTCTGATGACACCCGATTTGTTGGCTGTTCCATTGTTTTCAAACGTTGAGGCCCCATTAAAGACCAACGTACTGTTTGTTCCGTTATAAATGACAGAGTTTCCTTTTTCTGCACGATTATTTCTCGCAATAAATCCGTCACCGAAAGTCATGCTTGCTTTGTCACCGTTAAAGATAACCGTACCGCCGCCATTAACTTCATTCACATCCGTGTTTCCGTCAAAAACGGCATTTGCACCGACAGTTATCGAACCGGTTGTGTTACTCGCATTTTGCAATGCACGAGCCGTTCCATTCAAGAATGTCGCATTATCGCCCAAAGTGATTTGACCACCCCAGTTTGAAAAACCGTTTCCGACACCTTCAAAGCGGGCATTGTTCCCGATAGAATAAGTACCGCTTTCTGTTATCAAAACTTCTGAAACATTTTTAAACAAAGCATTTTGACCAATCGTCATTGTGCTACCGGCTTTATTCATAAATGCACAATCGTGTTCCGATGTATATCCTTCACTCCGAGATACTGTCAGATTGTCGCCCATAATGACCGTACCACCGTTGTTGTAGATATCTGTCCCATGATTAGCGCCGTTATCAATTAACATATTATCATGGAAAGTCGCGTTATTGCCAATGGTTAAAGAAGCATTTTTATCATTATAAATAGCCCCGCCATTATTGGTTGAAGCATTGCCCGCAAACCGAACACCGTCACCGATTGTCATTGTTCCCATATTGAAAACAGCACCACCGTCTTCAGCTTGGTTATTTTCAAATGTGTTGACACCCAATAAATTTGACGTCGCACCTTCATCGGCGTAAATCGCACCACCCTTTTCACCGGCCGTGTTGCCCGTAAAGACGTTTTCACCGCTCAAGTTCAAAGTACCGTGGTTTGTACTGGTCACACCGCCGACAGCGCCATAGTTGGTATCAACACCAATATAAATCGCACCGCCTGCTTTCGCCGCTTCATTTCCCGTAAATTGACCATTTTTAACATCAACGGCACCTTGATAAATGCTCGCAATAGCACCACCGAAGTTACCGGCTTTGTTGTTAGTGAATTCAACCGTATCCATTGTCAATGTACGATCTTTGCCATGTCTTGCGGAAATAGCACCACCACGAACGCCCGATTCATTACCGATAAATTGAACATTTGTTAAGCTGACATCGGATGTTCCGCCAACCATGATAGCCCCACCGCCATCAGAATAAGACGGATCTCCCGTCACACCGTCAACAGTTACGGCAGCCGTGTTGCCGGAAAATACCGTATCGGAAACATCCACTTTTGCATAAGCCGCCAAAGCGCCGCCATCCCAAATGCTGTGGTTGTTATTAAATTGAGCGCCGCTGATTGTTGTTTGAGCCGCAACATCATACACATCAGAAATAGCACCCCCGACATAAGCAGAGTTGTTTTCAAAAACAGTCCCGTTGCTGATTGTCAAGGAACCTTGGTTGAAAATAGCCCCACCACCGGAGAAATAAGACGTCGCTGTATTATTGCTAAACGAACCGCCGTCAATTGTCATATCGCCGCCGTTAAAAATCGCGCCGCCGTTTTTACCGGCAGAGTTATTTGAAAACGTAGAGTCAGACAAAGTCATTGCACCGCCGACATCATAAAAAGCTGTCGATTTAGCATTTTCAAACGGCATGTTAAAAATCGCACCACCGCTATTCAGCGCTTTGTTTCCATCGAACGTTGTGCCGGAAATACGTGTTGTTGCAAATGTATTTGCAATGGCACCGCCATTCCCGGAAGACAAAAGGTTTTTATCCGACGTGTCGGTCACTGTTCCCAACGCTTCGTTTCCTTTGAAAACAGAATTTTCAATGGTCAAGCTGTTGCGTGTTTCAGCATCCGCCACTTCAGAATCTTGCAACGTTTTGCGTGTTCCGATTGCCCCACCGCTGTAACCAGAGGTATTGTTCGTGAAAGTGCTTCCGGTAATCGTTGTGTGGGCATCAATTCCAAGAGAAATAGCACCACCGCCGATTGCTTGGCTATCAGAAGAACCCGTTTGTGCTTTGTTGCCCGTAAAGGTCACGTTATCGGCGATAATGGCACCACCGTAGTTACCGATTGCCCCGCCGTCATATTTTGCCGTATTGTTTTCAAAAACAGTTCCGGAACCAACCTGAAGAACCCCTTCTTTTTTAGAAACACCAATCGTTCCGATGCCGGCTGTATTATTTCTGATGACAGAGTTTTCCCCAATCACGCCCGTCACACCGTTAGGAACAATATAAACAGAACCATATTCAGATGTTACATGTTCATTTTCAATTGTAACAGTTCCCATATTTGCCGTTTCCGGTGTCAATGTATGTAAGTTATCATAATCACCGGCAAAAGCAGTATTAGAAGCCAATCCCATCAAAACCATCGCATTCAGCATGAAGCATTTTTTCAAAACACTTCTATATCGTGCATTCAGTTCGCGAATAGTTGTATTTGAGTATTTCATATATCTTCTCCTTTTTTTATGAAACCTGTCCCTATTATTTCCTATCCAATACGAAAGTCAACACTTTTTAGATGCATCAAAAACATTTTTTTTGCCAGGTTTTCAGCCAATACCCCCCCCCCCCGACACTTCAGAGAAAACCTAGGGTGACTTCTCTTAACAGTTGAAACTCCGCAATCAACCAAAAAGAAACTTACCGTTCTTTTATGAATACAAAATCCAATTTTTTGATTGAAGACACAATAAAATTGAAATTTTTTGAGAGACTCGATTCGTTATAAGAAAAGTTCGCTTTGTTAAAAACAAAACGAACTTTTCTATGTGAGTTGCTTTCATCGCTCCTTCTACAGATTTCGGCAAGCTCTTTCAACCCGAGCCCGCGCGATAGCCATTTCTCGTTCGGAGTAAATACCTATCGATGACAGATTTTCAGGCTTTGTAAAAGGTTCAACGGAAGCGATATGATAGCTGCCGTCAAGCTGACGGGGGAAAGCAAAATTGAGATTATTATACGGCGTTTCTACCAATTTTCTGTTTCCAGGCAAGGGCTGCACGAAATCTTTACCGTCTCTCCACGCTTTATTCCGTTCGACAAAAACTTTGTCTACTCCCGGGAAAACACTGCAAAGTTCCAATAAACGTGACTCGCAAGACCCCAAAATACCATTGCCGGGGGTCAAAGGAAAACTCATTACTTTGGACGGCGCATAGCTTGGCACCTTTATACCTTTGGCTTTTGCCCGTTCCTGCGCCACAGCAACCAAAGCCGGTGCGTACCGTGCGACTTCTTTTAAATAATCTTGCGTTTTTTGATCCGAAGAAATCCCCTTCTTACAATTTAACCCGATTGTAGCGACTGTATTGTACATCTCGCCCAATGCAAAAGCCAATTGGCGGTCATCTATTTTTCGGTATTCCGCAATTGCAGGATTATTTTTTTCTGCTGTCCGAACGGGTTTCAGCGCTGCCAAACCCGTCATTTTTCTTAAAACATCTAAAATCATTTTCTAACTCCTTTCCAAGACTGTTAAAATAAGAAACTTTTCAGTTTCTATTTTTATTGTATCATACCCCCAGATCGGAAGA
>CALGXF010000036.1 GCA_937935995.1 uncultured Alphaproteobacteria bacterium | reverse complement strand
CTTGACTCTGGGGGGGGGGGGTATGGTATGATGTTTCCAAGTCTGTTTGTCAAGAGGAGAAAATGATGTCGGGGTTGAAAAACTTATTCGGGAAAGGCGTGATGGGGAAGGGGGCGTTCTGTTTGGGAAAGAGTGTGTCAAAGAAAAGGTCGCTCAGACCCCCCGCATTTCGCGGGGTGACCTTTGGGAGTTTTGGTCGATTGTGCCACCGGATGCATTCACCGGCCGGGGCGGGAGCGCGGAGAAGGTGTGCCGGCCGTTCAAGGCAATTGAACCGATTAACATCCCACCGGTGGGGACAAAGTTTTTCATTCCCAACGGCCAAGCCACAAATCGGCGGGGCGCCCACCCGCGCCCTTTCGCCCCGCCGATGCCAAGCTGGCCACCTTTCCCCTCAAACCGCCGGCCAATCCGGCCGCCTTTTTTCTCAAATCGTCGGCCAGGACAAGGCCTTCAGGGCGGGCAAAACGAAAGCGTATCAATCATACGTGCGTTTTGACCGACACGCAAAGGCCGACGGATTGGACGCGATTTCAGGAAAAAGTATGATTGAGATGTTGGCGGTGCTGGCCATCATCGGCGTGCTATCCGTCATCGCCGTCGCCGGATTAACATGGGCTTTTGCCAAGTACAAAGCCAACAATACCATCCACGATGTCCATGTTTGGGAACTCGCAGCTTTAGACAGTAATCAACTCTATGACATGACAACCGGCGAATTGGTTCTTGCCGAATTGGGAAATACGTCCACGCATGGGTATCCTATGGCCATTTGGGTCGAAAGCGAAGAGGCTTTTACCATTCAGGTGGACAATGTCCCGAAACGCGTTTGTTCCCTTATGCTTGACATGCTTCATTCAACTCAAACCGTCACCGTGAACAATGTGTTGTTTGACGGATCCGATATATGTGACCAAGAAACCAATTTGATGCTTTTCTATTTGGCCAAATATCAAGGCGATGTGACCCAAACATGTATTCCGGCCTGTTCGACTGGGGAAACATGTTGCAACGGACAGTGTACGGTCATTCAAACGCCGTGTGGAACGGATGGCTGTACGGATTGCGGCAGTGATTATTGTACGACCTCGAATACATGTTGTCCGACGCCGACGGCGACGAAGTGTGGTGACATGGATTGTTGTGACACCAACTGTTGCAATCATGTGTGTTGTCCGGCCGGGCAAGTATGTGGCAACGATGGAAATTGTGCGTGCCAAAATAATCTTGTCCTGAACCCGGACACAGGATTATGTGAATGTCCGGCGGATGCACCGTATTATTTTGAAGAAGCAAACCTATGTTGCAAATCGGGTTACACACCTGTTGACGGTGTGTGTCAAAAGATTGACTGTCGCGGCGGTCCCACAAATTATGATTGCTACATCAATGACAAATTGTGTGGATACAACTGTGATTCTTTAGGGCGCAATTGTCAAATCGGTATCTGTTATGCGGATGAATGTACACCTGATGAACCGTTTGTTCTTATTCCCGCCAACGGCAGACAGTATCATTATGCTTGCGAACGGCCTGATGATGGGATGACTTGTTACAGATATGGGAAAAAAGCATCTGAATATTTTTGTGCTCAAGATAACGAGGTGTGCATGTATTTGGGTGCGGATTTAAAGCAAGCAAGAGGAACATGTCATCCGACTTATTGTTCCGATGTGTTATCTACGGCTCAATTCACGTACTGGGGGTGGAATAGAAGTGATAAAAACACATCAATTGGTTCTTGTGATTTTGGAGAGGGCTTGTTGTGTTATCCGACCTCTGATTACACAACTTGGGCTTGCTTTAAAAACGGGTATCAATGCGGCACCGGCTGTCCGGATCCCTTCAATTGCGGTTCATGCGAAACGGGATGTCTGTCCGGTATGTCATACAATCCGGAAACCGGCTATTGCGAAGATCCAGACACCGGCGTTTATTGCACAACGACAAATGGAGCGTATTATCAACATTGTTATCATGAAAATGGCGAACATTGTGAAATGATTAACTTTAAAGGAGGTTTAGCAACAGGCAGTTGTACACCCATTGACTGTCCGGACGGTTTTAAATATGCGCTTGCATCAAATGATTTCTACGGGTGTGTTCAGGAAAATACAAAAACGCCGATTGAATGTGTTTATTATAGCCCTTATGCTCCTAGCATGTGTTATTATAACGGTGCTTTATGCGGCCGGCGGTGCGATTACGACGGGACTAATTGCGGTTCAGTTTATTTGCCGCAATGTGCTTTAACAGGGCATTGCCCGCAAACAGGATATGCCATGACGGATGGCTGTGTCTGCGACGGAGATGTGACATCCATCAACGGAACGGATTACTGCTGTCCGACCGGGCATACGTACGTCAACGGCGCCTGTGCGATGAATTAAAAAAGGAGGTTTTTAACCTCCTTTTTTGTTTAGAATAATTTAAAACCGGATTTTTTAACGGGTTCTGCCGGCCGCCATGCGTTGGCTTTTTTAAGCCCTTCAGCTTTTTCCGTTTCCTTTAACTGCGGTTCAATTGATTTGATGACGCCGTCAACCATTTCCTTTAACGGTGATTGAGCTTTTTTAGCCGCCACTTGTAACCACATGTAACACGTTGTCGGATCTAATTTTACATCTTTTCCTTCGCAAGACAACTGTGCCATTTTGTATTGAGCTTCCGGATCTCCGTAATTGGCTCCTTTTTCATACCAGGCAACAGCCCCTTTCGGATCTTGCATCCGTGTTTCAATAATTTTAGCCCAGAACGTATACGCTTCGGGCCGTCCGTTTTGACCCAATTCTGAAATTTTAGCTTCGATTCCGGCCGTTTGTCTTGTTATGATAGCATTTTCCAATTCTTCGGTTCGAATGCCGTAAGCGGAACCGTCCGATAAAACCGTGATGTTCTTTTCTTGCAATTGACGCAGTGTATCCACATCGTTAAAGCCCGGGATAATCGCCGGCGCTTCAGACAATTCCGTTTCCGGAACAGTGTCTTTTGGGGCAACCGGGCGCCATTTTCTGGCCGTTTCCATTGCGATTTCCAAGTTTTTAGCATCTTTAATCTTTTTCGCAACTGCATCCCGTTGGCCGGCCGCCCATGTTCCGATTTCGTCCGTGTTATAAGCAGCGATGATGTTATACCAAGCATGTGCTTCGACCGGATTTGCCAAAATTTTGTCGTTTGCCCGCAAATCAGCCAAGTCGTGTTGAGCCGCGACATAGCCTTGGTTTGCTGCGCGAGACAGCCATTTTAAAGCCAACGCATAGTCTTGCGGAATACCGCGCCCGTAGAGATACAACAGGCCGAGTTTGTATTGTGCCGGTGCAAATCCCTGTAACGCCGCCATTTTATAGAAACCGGCCGCATACACATATTCTTTTTCGACCGCTTCCCCTTTGGCATAAATTTCCCCCAGTTGATATTGGGCTTCCTGATCCCCCGCTCGGGCAGCCATTTTCAACAGTTCAAATCCTTTTTCCGTATCTTGTTCAATGCCTTCGCCGGAAATAAGCAAAACGCCCAGCTTCGAGGCCGCCGTTGTATTGCCGGCTTGATAGGATTTTAAATAATATTCGGCCGCTTTCAAATTACTTTGAGGCACACCTAATCCGCCTTCATACATCATGCCCAAATGGTAAGCGGCAATGTTGTCTCCTTCGTCGGCCAGATAGGAAAATTCTTCAAATGCCTGTTCATATTTCTTTTGGTCGTAAAATTCAAGCCCTTCTTGCAATCCGGCAAAAACCGGTGTTGCCAGAATGGTTGAGCAGCAAAGCGATAAAATGATTTTTTTGTACATCTGTTTTTCCTTATTATCAAATTTCTTCTATTTTACTATAAAAAATTGTTTTTACCAACATATTTTTACTGACTTAAATAAGTTCGAGGGTTAATAGCTTTTGTTCCTTTGCGAATTTCAAAATGTAATTGAGGGGCATTAACGTTTCCCGTTGAGCCGACTTTACCCAGTGTTTGGCCTTTTTTAACGGTTTGCCCGCGCTTGACCGACAAAGAATCCGCATGTGCATAAGCCGTGACAAAACCGTCGGCGTGTTTGATTAACAGCAAATTACCAAAACCCTTTAATTCGTTTCCGGCATAAGCGACAACACCGTTTTCGGCCGCTTTGAACGGCGTTCCGCGAGATGCTTTGATATTGATACCGTCATTATGTCGTCCGCCGCCCGAAGGGCCGAAGTTCGAAATGACCGTTCCGGAAACCGGCCATGAAAAGCGGCCGGATCGGCCGGGCGCTTTTGGTAAAGCAACCGGTTTTTTAGAGGCTTTTTTCGTGGTTTGAGTCGTCTTTTGAGCCGTTGTCTTTTGTGCGGCTGCCGTTTTTGTGGCTTGAACGGCTTTTTTACTGCTTTGAGAGGTCGCCGGAACCAGTGTACCCGGCATAACGAGGGTTTGTCCGAGTGAAAGTGTATAAGGTGCTTCAATCTGATTTGCTTTGGCCAATGAGTTCATGTCAACATGATAAGCCCGTGAAATGCTGTAAAGTGTATCGCCTTTACGAACGATATGAACTTGAACCGGCGGAATGAAAAGCAGTTGTCCGACCGACAGGCTGTACGGCGGTTTTAATTTATTTTTTTCGATAATATCCCGGGGAGGCACTTTGTACAGGCGGGAAATGGCATAAACCGTTTCTTTTTTCTGGACGCGGTGAAACGAACCGTGTGTTTTGTAAGAAGGTTGCAATTTTACGTAATACTGCGCGCAGCCTGCCAAAAGGGCGGCTAACATTAAAACAAAGCAACCTTTTATCCATCGGGACTCTTTCATGAAAGAAAGTATATCAAAGGAAAGATTAAGAAATACTAAAGATTTCAAATCCGAACCAAGTGAATTTCTATCAACGGTTTTTTGCCGAACTGTTCGGTAATGAACCGGCGAATGGTTAAACGAATGGTTTCTTTGACTAGGCTGTCGTCTTGTTTTTGCTCGGCCGGCATTTCATCGACATGCGTTTTAATCAGCTGAACCAATTTTTCCAAATCTCCGGGATTGGTATCCAATAAACCGAAAGACGAAATTTGCGCTTCACCCAATACATGACCTTTTTTATCAACGACAACCGTACCGACGACAGTACCGCCTTCAATCATTTTACGACGTTTCTTTAGTACGTCCGACCCCAGTGAAACAATTTTCTTTCCGTCAACGGCCAAACACCCGACGGGAACTTCTCCGATAATTTCGGGATCTCCGTCATTTAATTCCAAAACATCGCCTTCTTCGACGATAATTGAGATACCGGCTCCCCATTCTTCCGCCAATTTTTTATGCTCCACAATATACATCGGCTCACCATGCACCGGAATGGCAATTTGAGGCTTCAGATATTCATACAGCTTTTTCATACTGTCCTGTGCCGGGTGTCCGGATACGTGAACCAGTTTTTCTCGATCCGTGATAATGGTACAGCCGGACATTAATAATCTTTTTTGCAAAGCGGCAATCGCCAATTCATTGCCGGGAATGACACGCGAAGAAAAAATGACAATATCTTGCGAATCCAAAGTTAATTGTCCCGGCGCCGGACGGGGAGATGCTAATTTAGACAAAGCGGAATAAGGTTCTCCCTGACTGCCGGTACAAATGTAAACGATTTTGTCGCGATCGATTTCGGCAGCTTCTTCTTCCGTTAAAAACGGCGGGATTTCTTTCATGTATCCGGCCGCTCGGGCAGCGCTGTCAATTCGCCAAAAAGACCGCCCCATTAAACAAACGCGTCGGCCGGCAGCGTGAGCAGCCCAATAAATGCTTTCCATGCGCCCGACGTTGGAAGCAAAACAGGTGATGATAATGCGCGACGGCGCCGATTTAAAAATTTCCGTTAATGACTCCCGGACATCCCGTTCTGTTTTTTCTTCCTTTTCCGAAAAAATATTGGTTGAATCCGATACCAAAGCTAAAACACCTTGCCGGCCTAATTCTTTCAAAGCTGCAACGTTGGTTGTCTCTCCGATGATGGGAGCCGAATCAAATTTCCAATCGCCGGTGTGAATGATGGTTCCTTCTTTTGTCCGAATAGCCAGCATGCTGGGTTCCGGAATGGAATGGTTGACCGGGATAAATTCAACTTCAAACGGCGGCAGTTCCAACAAAGCGCCTTGTTCAACAACTTCCAGTTGAACGCGGCCGGTCAAACCGAATTCATCCAGTTTGTCTTCAATGAGTTCTGCCGTGAACGGCGTTGCGTAAATCGGGCATTGCATGTCTTGCCACAAATAGGGAATAGCCCCGATGTGATCTTCGTGTCCGTGTGTAATAACCAAACCGACGATGTCTTTTTTGTGTTCGGCAATAAAAGCAGGATCCGGTAATAAAACTTCTACGCCCGGAAAGTGTTCTCCCGGAAAGCCCATGCCGCAATCAACAATCAACCACTTCCCTTTGTACCCGTATAAAAAGAAATTTTGTCCGATGCCCGTTACGCCGCCCAGCGGAATAAAAACCAACGAATCTTTGGGAATTACGAAAGGAATATCATTTTTTTCTTCTGTCATTCATAACCTCTAAATCATAAAAACATCTCCGGCCGTGAGAACGTATTCTTTCTCGGGCGTCTTTAAAAGAAGAGCGCCTTTTTCATCCAAGCCTTTGAAAATACCCGTTAATTCTTTGTTCGGCAGTCGGACATGAATGGGTTGCCCGATGCCGGTTGCAAATTCTAACCATTTGCGGCGGATTTCTTTAAATCCCGATTTTTGATAGGATGTTAACACATCTTCAAAATTTTGTAAAACTTTGTCCAAAATGACTTTAGCATTTGTGTCAACACCGCAATCCTTTAAACATGTCGTCGGGTAAAGGGTTTGATCCGGGCAGGCCGTTATGTTGATTCCGATGCCGATAATCAATTTATCCGATTGTTCCGATGCGGTTTCCAATAAAATACCGCTGATTTTTTTGCCGTCAATCAAGACGTCATTCGGCCATTTAATGCGCGGTGATAAAGGAGCCAATGTTAAGGCAACGGCCAGACTGGCAATAAAACTGTAATCCGCCGGAACGGTCGGTTGCGGAACGACTAAAGACATAAACAGGTTGCCGTCCAAACTGAACCAAGAACGACCCATTCGTCCGCGTCCTTTTGTCTGTCGGCCGGCATGAATAACCGAATACGGCGGGAAAGATTGAGCGGTGTCGTTTGTGCTGTCAAGCGTTTCAAAATAATGGTATTTAAACATGAGTTCGTTTTTTCCCGGAAATTAAAATAAATCCGTTTATTTTGATTAAAATGCCTAAAGCAATCAATCCGATTCCGATTAAAACAAACGGGTCAATCGGATGTAAAGAACGAAGAGATTGGCGCAATCCCAGCAAAGTTATTTGGCCGCGCGTTACATATAAAACAGACAGCCCGTAAACCAAAGCACTGTATGAAACCAAGCCTTCTTTCAATAACGTTAATCGGATGGGTTTCAGATAGTCTCTTTTGGCGGCAAAACCGTAAAGGCAGACTTGAAAACCTTCCAATCCGATGACAATGGACAGTAAATCGCGTGCCGTCGCCAATAGGAAAAAACTCATAAACGCCAGCGCATAAAAAAGCGGCGAAAAATTTTGAATCTTTTTCTTTTTCAAAAGATACAGTTCCGTCCCGGTTTCCATTCCAAAGCCGATTATCAGGAAAAGGGCGGCCATTTCTCCGCGAACATCGTTCAAATAATAAGATGCATTGAACAAATTAAATAAGGAGGCGCTTAAAATCAGGGCGGTAAAATAAATTAGATAAGGTACTTTTCGGCTGAAAAACAATCCAAAGGCGCCGAATGCGGCTAATCCAAAGCTCATCCAAAGCGTTGTCGAAAAGTAAATTAAACTTGTATAATCAAACATGCCGGCGTCCTTTCTTTTGTTTTTTTCGATACGTATGAACGGCGGTGTAGATGATGATAAGGGCGCTCATGAATAAAAAGAAAAAACTGACTCTGTTATTAAAAGCCCACAAACCTTTGGCGTAAGAAAGCAGATTTTCTCGGGCATAAGACAAAGACACCGGTAAATTGGCCGATAAAATGCCGTGCATGCAAGAAAGGCATTGAATGCTGTTTACGTAAAGATGAAGGCTGTACCCGATGCAGGCCAGAAAAAGAAGTGCAAGCCCGATTTTGGGATAAATCCAAACAACGGGCGGCAGGCCGGTTTGCCGTTGTTGATGTGATACAATCAATGCGATGGCCAGCAACAGCAACAAAAAGAACGCCCCTAAAAAAGGTGCGTGGAAAAGCAAAAACAAGCCGCTTAAGCCTAAAATAGTTATTGTCCATAAAATTAATATCTTCATAACCTGTATTGTAGGGAAAAGAAAGGTTCCTTGCAAGAGGAACCTTTGAAAAACGTTAAAATTGTTTCATTTTTTCGATAACCTCATCCGGTATCGGTTTCGGATTAGCCGATTTGATGAAGTTTCTTAACGGTTCGGTGATGTTAAACCGAATCGTTGTTTTACGCCGGTCTTGCGGATTTGTGCTGTCTCCGATGAATAAGAAATCCGTTGTTTGATTTTCTAATTCATTCAGGATAACGGTTGCTTTCTTGAATGACAGATTCTTAAAGATATCCAAGCTTGCATTCGAATATGACTCAGGCGTGTAAGTAATTGTTCCGTCTTGCGGAATAGTCAATTCCATGTTTTTCAGCAATACTTTTTCATTATCCAGTTGTAACGAGAAACTGGCTGATGAAATATTGCCTTGCATGTTCAAGTCATCCAGCCGGACGTAAGGCACTAACTGTTCCAAATCGATATTTTTTGCTTTGAACAAGAACGTTTGGACCGGAGATTGATAAGTCAACCACGTCGGGTCAATCCGGAAAACAACATCGGCTAATTCCATGTTCATTCGGGAAATGTTGAATTGACGTTTTGACATGTCAAAATAATAGTTGATGTCGATGTTGCTGAACGGCAAGGTTGTCATAATCGATTCAACGAATGCTTCTTGATTGCGTTTTGTGCCGAACGGAACGAAAGAGGTGATTTCCATCATCGTGCTTAAGTTATTGACTTGAACATTGCCGTAATCAAATGAAACTTTATCAAGCAAGATGTTCATCGGTCCGTCAACGCTTCGATCATTTTTCCAATGGAATTGACCGCGGCAAGTAACTGTCCCGGTGACATTCGTCAGGCTTTCATCAATCAACCCCGTTATCTTTGACGGTTGTAACGTCTCTTTATCAAAACGAATCGGTTGCGTTTCAACCGCTGCCAACACTTCGCCCGTAAAGGTGCTGAAATATCCGTTTGCATTTAACGTTACTTGGTTGTTGTTGCTTTGAAGCGCTAAATTGAAATATTGATCCGGAGTCATTTGCAACTGAAGCGCAAACGGGATTTTCAATAAGTCGCTGTCCACCAAAGAAACGGAAGGTGTTGAAAGGCTGATAGCCGAGCCGTTTTTATCTGACTGTGTTTCAATTTGAGCCCGTTCAAATTTCAGCACATTATCAGACCAAGTAACATTTTCGGAAGACGTTTGCAACGTTCCGCTTCTGTCAATCAAATCAAATGTCCCTTTAACAATGGTTTCCCCCGTTGAAATCGATAACGGATAAGTTTCATTGTTGTTTTTTATTTTTGTCAGGTTAAAAGACGATTTACGAACAATCGAATCAAAGGTTAATTTTGTTTGATCCAACACAAACAAATTTTCTTTGCCCGGCGTCAGCGTGATACGTAACGGGTAAGAAACCGTCATTTCCGTATCCCAAACTTTCTTTACCGGTGAAAAGAAAATCATATCGGACGGCCGCGTTTGTTTAAAGGTACATTTTTGTCCTTCACAGGTCAGGTTTCCGTTTAAAGAAGCTTGAATCGTGTCAGCCTTTAAAAAGTCCGTGTCGACGTTCGTCAATTTTATATTGACCGGATCTTTTGTCGAAAGAGATTTTAAATCATTTCCGATTGTCGCATTGCGTAGCGTAATATTCACTTGCAACGGTTTGGCTTCACCGGGTTCCTTCGGAAGATCCATTGTCAGGTTCATATTGGCTTTTCCCCCTTGAACGGGCAGCAATTGCAATGATATTTTCTTTTCATTGTTTTCCTGCTTTAAGGAAAGATCGGCATTAAAGCTTTGCAAATGCGTGTTTCTTGTTTTCCAAACCAATGTTCCGGATACGGTTTCCGCCGGCAAGCTGGGGAGCGTTAATTTTCCGTTATCCAATGTAACAGTCCATGTTGTCCCCGCTCCTTCAATGGCTGTTGTTAAAGAAGCATTCGCCGTCAAATAATCATTTTGGAACGTAAACGGAATGACAAACTGGCGTTGAATCTCCAGATCCCCGATTCCGGAAAAGTCAATCGGATAAGCTTGGTCGCCGACATAAACCTTTGAATTTTTAAATTGCAACGATTGAATGCGCATCGGGCTGTTGCGATCCATCAGACCTAATTTAAGGAAAACCGTCATTAAATTGCGAACGTTATAGCCTTTGTCTTTATCCTGTTTTATGAAAATTTCCAAAGAATCAACATCTGCCAGCGTGATTTTTCCCTTTAAAAAGTTTGTAAACGTATATTGCAGCCGGATGGATTTGATTTTAAAAATACCTTGTTTATCTTTAATATCTTTAATCGTCAATTCCGATAAACTGTGCGAAGCGACGGTAAAATCAACATTGGAAAGCCCGCGTGAATTTAAATACCCTCTTAACAGCGGTGTAAACGCAAAGTAAAGAACAAAAAACACCGTGAAAAAAGCAAACCCGCCCAAATAAATAAGGGTCATCATAAACATCCACACGGCTTGGAATGTTTTGTAAATCATCGGATTTTGTTCAAAGAAAGTCCGCACGTCGTCTTTGTACTTTTTAAAGATTTTGGGATCGAAGTGCCAATTCAATTCAAATTTTTTCTTTTTCGGCTCTTCCGGATTGTCAGACGGATCCGCAATTAAATCAATAAGCGATGGCGGTTTGGACGGAACATCCAAAATTTCTTTTTCAGCTTCTTCTTCGCTTAAAAGACCGATATGCGCCGGCGCATGCGGCGGAATTTTCACATCATCCGTTGAAAAATGAACCGATTTAGGCGGGCCGGCATAAGAATCATCCGAAGAGGCCGGTTGTGAAGCAACGGGCGTCGGCAAAACGGGGACGGCGTCTGTAGCATGAAGTTCGTCTTTGAACGAGTGTGACTTGGGAGGGCCCGCATACTCTGCGGGAGGAACCACCGATGTTTGATTTTTTGTTTCGTCCGCCATTTTCCCCTCTTTTAGAATGTATTTCTTTTATTCTATCCATAATTTAAATAATTTCAAGCATCTTGCGAAAATCTTTTTCATCAAGGATACGGATCCCGAGTTTTTGCGCTTGGAGTGCTTTGCTGCCAGCCTCTTTTCCCAAAACAACATAGTCTGTTTTCCCGGACACGGAACCGGATACTTTTGCCCCGGCGGCAACGGCTAAAGATTTAGCTTCGGGACGTGTCATCGTTTCCAGCGTTCCCGTAAAAACGACGGTCTTGCCGGTTAACGGCGTTTGTTGTTTGTTGGTTTGATAAGGTTCAATGTGTATCAGCTTGACCAACGCGTCAACGACTTCCCGATTATGCGGCTCTTTAAAAAAGTCAATGATGTCTGCGGCAGTGCTTTTGCCGATTCCGTCAATGTGCGTTAAATCATCAAGAGCCGTTTCCTGATGAGCTGCTTCAATCAAGTTTTCAATGGTTCCGTATTGTTCGGCCAATAACCGTGCGGTGCTTTGGCCGATTTGACGAATTCCCAATGCAAAAATAAACTTATCCAAACCGGTTTTGGTTTGCACTTTTTGAATGGCGTCAAAGAGGTTGGAAACTGATTTTTCACCCCAGCCTTCTGTTTTTAACAAGGCATCTTGATGGCGTTCCCGTAAATGAAAAATGTCTACGGGAGAACGCAACCATCCCCATTCAAAAAAGGCTTCAATATTCTTTTTTCCCAGTCCTTCAATATCCATCGCATCGCGGGAAACAAAATGCTTCAGGCGTTCGACGACCTGACGCGGGCAAAATAAACCGCCTGTGCAGTAATGAGCCGCTTCATCTTCTTCGCGCGCAACCAAACTGCCGCATTCGGGACAGTGAGTCGGAAATTGAAAGGCAAAACTATGTAACGGGCGTTTGTCCAAAATGACTTGAACAATCTGCGGAATAACGTCACCGGCGCGTTGAACAATAACCGTATCGCCTTCGCGGATGTCTTTGCGTTCGATTTCATCCATGTTATGAAGGGTTGCATGGCTGACCATGACCCCGCCGACATTCACCGGTTCCAAATCCGCAACAGGCGTTAAAACGCCGGTTCGCCCGACTTGAATGCGGATTTTCTTTATCCGGGTTTGAGCTTGTTGCGCCGGAAATTTATGGGCAATGGCCCATCGCGGCGAGCGTGTGATAAACCCCAACCGTTTTTGATAATCCAGCCGATTGACTTTATAAACAACACCGTCAATGTCATAATCCAAATCAGCCCGTTTTTGTCCCATGTTCATGTAGTAACGCACCAAGTCAATATCCGTGCCGCAAAGGGCAATTTCAGGACTGACCGGAATGCCCCAGCTTTTGATTAAATTTAAAAATTCCCACTGCGTTGTCCAAGTAACATGACTGACTTCGCCGTAAGTGTAAGCAAAAAGGCTTAATTTACGTTGCGCCGTAATTTTGGGATCTAATTGACGCAAAGAACCGGCTGCCGCATTGCGCGGATTGGCAAACGGGCGGCGACCTTCTTGTTCTTGGATTTGATTAAGCGCGTAAAAATCAGATTTGCGCATGTAAACTTCACCGCGAATTTCAATGACATCCGGAATGTCGGTGCCGGTGAGTTGTTCCGGCAAATCCGCAATTGTTCGTAAATTGGCCGTAATGTCTTCGCCAATACTGCCGTCGCCGCGCGTTGACCCTTGAACAAAACGGCCGTGTTCGTATCTGGCCGAGAAGGAAAGACCGTCAATTTTCGGTTCTGCTGCAAAGATGAGTTCATCTTGGGGTGATAAATTTAAAAATCGGCGGATACGATCCGTGAAATCCAAAATATCTTCTTCCGTGAAAATATTGGAAAGCGATAACATCGGGACTTTCAATTCAACTTTGGAGAATCCTTCAGCCGCCGCCGCGCCCACTTTAAAAGAAGGGCCGTTTTCCAAAACCAAATCCGGAAAACGGAGTTCTATGGCTTCGTTGCGCCGTTTTAAATGATCATATTCCCAGTCGGCTAAAAGCGGTGCGTCATTTTGATAATAAGCAATGTCATGTTCGGCCAATTCTTTGGCCAGATTGGCTAATTCTATTTGCGCTTCTTCGTATGTCAGCCGGTCGACGGGAATAGTTCTTAAAGACATGATTTCTCCAATAATGTTTCGGCAGCTTTGCGCGCTGCGGCTGTTATTTCGGCACCGGACAACATCCGGGCAATTTCTTCAATTCGAGAGGTGTTTTCAAGCAAAATAACCGTTGTTAAAACGGCGCCGTTCGTTCCGTCCGTTTTGGAAACGTTCATGTGATGAGTCCCGAAAGCAGCAACTTGCGGTGAATGCGTTACGACCAAAACTTGGCGGTCTTCAGCCAACCGGCGTAATCGTTCTCCGACGGCAGAAGCTGTTGCTCCGCCGATTCCGCTGTCAACTTCATCAAAAATCATTGTGTCGATATTTTCGGTTTGCGCCAGATTCACTTTTAAGGCCAACATAAACCGAGCCAGTTCACCGCCCGACGCAATCTTATGAATGGGTGCCGGCGGTGCGGCATTTGTCGATACGCAAAACGTAACCCGATTCAGGCCGCTCGGGCTGGCTTCGGATTCGGGCAATTCTTCCAAAACAGTTTGAAAATGAGCTTTGCCGAGTTTTAATGCCGGTAATTCCGCTCCGACGGCTTTGTCCAAGTGTTGCGCTGTTTTTTGGCGTTTGACCGATAAGGTTTGCGCGGCTTTTAAAAACGCCAATCGCATTTCTTCTTGTTGTTTTTGTAACGCCGTCAGTTCTTCTTCGCCTTTGTCCAATGTCGCCAGCTGTGTCTGATACGTTGTTAACAGGCCGGGCAACTCATCGCTGTCACATCTGTGTTTGCGCGCCAGTTCTTTTAACGAAAAGTATCGTTCTTCCACTTGTTCCAATTCCAAAGCCGGATCTTCAAAATCATTCGACTTGGCTTCCAATTGTTCAACGGCTTCGTTCAAACTGTCGGAGACTTGATCCAAACATGTGATGAGGTCATCAAAACTGCCGTCACTTAATCGAGATGCTTTTTCAAGCTCGCGTTGTGCCGAGCGAATCATTCCTTCAACCGTGGTCGAACCGCCGCTTGACAACGTCATATAGGCATTGTTCAGGCTTTCTGTTATTTTTTCCGCATTCATGAGAGCCGTACGCCGAACGGAAAGCGCTTCTTCTTCTCCGACTTCGGGGGCAAAACTTTCCAATTCTTTGACCGCGTGGCGCAAATAATCTTCTTCGGCTTTGGCGGCGGCCAAAATACGTTCGGCTTCTTGAACGGCCGCTTGTTTTTCTTTCCATGCGCGATAAGCCGTGCTACATGCCTCAACTTCATTTTGCAATTCCCCGTAGGCATCCAAAACATGAATGTGCGTTGCCGGGTTTAACAAACCGTGACTGGCGAATTGGCCATGGATTTCAACCAACATGTCTCCGATTTGCCGCAACAGTGAAGCACTGATTAACTGGTCATTGACAAAGGCCTTTGATTTGCCGTCTTTCATGACAATCCGCCGCAGGATAAGGGGATTTTCGGCCTCCAACCCTTGATCTTTCAACAAGGCAAATAACGGGTGTGTTTCGTCAATCATAAAGGCGGCACTGACGGATAATTGATCTGCTCCGTAACGGATGAGACCGGCGTCGGATCGGGCCCCGAGCGCCAATGACAACGCATCCAGCAAAATTGATTTGCCGGCGCCTGTTTCGCCCGTGAAAACACACAGCCCTTTTTCAAACGTCAGGTCGAGTTTTTCAATCAGAACAACATTTCGGATAGATAATCCGGTCAGCACTTATGACACTCCATTCTTTTTCAACAGCTTGTACGCCTTTTGATACCACTTGGAATTCGGATAGTTGTATCCCAGAACAACTGCCGCCCGTTTAGCGTCTTGTTTCAACCCCAAAGCCAGATAGGCTTCCGTCATTCTGAACAAAGCTTCCTGTGTATGCATGGATGTTTGATAATGCCGAACAACATCACCAAAGCGGTTTAAGGCAGCGGCATATCGTTTTTGTTTCAAGTAATACCGCCCGATATCCATTTCTTTGCCGGCCAAGTGATTTTGCGTTAAAATGATTTTTCCTTTGGCATCTTTGGCATAGTCCGTATTCGGATACAAAATTACCAATCGTCCGAATGTTTCCATCGCCATTTGAGTCATTTTTTGATCCCGTGCGACGTCGGAAATTTGTTCATAATAACTCATCCCTTTCAAATAATAGGCATAAGGCGCATATTGATTTCCCGGATGCAGTTGTAAGAAACGATCCAAAGCCAAAACGGCGTCATCGTATTTGGCATTATGGTAGTTTAAATAAGCTGCCATAATTTGGGCTTTGGCCGCCCACGGAGAATAAGGATGTTGGCGTTCGACTTCGTCAAAAAGCGTTACGGCTTCTTTTAATTCATTTTTTTCGGCCTTGTCCATCGCTTCGTTGTAAAGGTCTTCGACACTGCGTTCGGGCATCGGCGCTTGCTTTGTTGAAGAGCAGGCCACCAGCAAACACGGTATCAAAAGCATTAATCCGATTTTTTGAAAATAAGATATCATTTAAAATCCCTTTCGTATCTTCCCTCAATATAGCCATTTTTTGCACAAGAGAAAAGGAAAATTTCATTTAGGGCAGTTTTTTCGAAGGTGCAATCGGCAGGCACGGAAAGGCATTGGACTTTAAAACGGCACACGCCGCTTCGGCATCTTCTTTTGTTTCAAAGCCGGCCAGCCGCGAACGGAACAGTTTTTCATGCGTTGGCAGACGAATGGATGTGGTATGAAAATTTAAGAGATCTTGAGCCGTTTGAGCTTGTTTTTGCGCTTTTGTTTTGGATGAAAAGGCACCGACTTGAATACTCCATTCTGCCGGCGTGTAGTCCCCTTGTTCAATGGTGACGCTTTCTTCTTCAACAGGAGCCATCGGAACGGAAGCCAGTAAAATCGGATTGCCGGCAGTTGTCATTTCGGCGACTTTCCGTTTGGTTCGGGCAATGTTGGCTTTTAAAAGAGGCTCATATTTGGTTCGGTGTGCGCTTGAAATATAGGCTTTTTTAAAAAACGGATTTTCGCCGGCAACTTTTAATTCGGCTTGTTTTTCTTTGACTTTGACAAAGCCTTTGTCGAGTAAGGTTTTCATTTGTTTGTCTCGTTTTTGTGCCGAATCTTGTCCGATAACGACCCCGACCAATGTCCGACCGTCACGATGTGCTGTGGAAACAATGTTGTAGCCGACGGCTGAAATAAAGCCGGTTTTAAATCCTTCGGCGCCTTTGTAATACAGCAAAATCGAATTATGGGAATAGTACGTTTTGCCGTCAAACTGAAAGCTTTTGGTAGCAAATAACGGATAATATTGTGGGAAGTGATTCATCATAGCGATGGCTAAAATAGCCATGTCTTTGGCAGACGTAACTTGTTCGGGATCATGCAACCCGGATGCGTTTTTAAACGTTGTATCCTGTAATCCCAAGTCGTGTGCGACAGAAGTCATCATTTGGGCAAATTCCTGTTCCGACGGTGCCAGCGCTTCGGCCAGAACAACAGCCGCATCATTGGCCGATTTGACAATCAAAGCCAAAATAGCTTCTCGAACGGTCATGACGGTGCCGGCTTTTAATCCCAATTTGGATTTCGGTTGCCGGGCGGCGTGTTTGGAAACGGGAATTAAATCATCCATACGAATATACCCTTTTTCAAGGGCATCAAACGTAATATAAAGTGTCATGACTTTGGTTAACGACGCCGGGTATTGTTTCATGTCAGCGTTTTTGGCATGCAACACATAGCCGCTTTGCGCATCGGCAACCAATGTCGACGGCGTTTTCCATGCGTAAGTCGGCAACGCCCATGCCATCAAGAAAAGACAAAAGAAAACCTTTTTCAAAAACATTCATGTTGTCCCGATTCGACCCCAAACTCTGTTCCCATTCTTTCAAAGAAAACTTAATAAACGGTTTATAAAAATTCCTTTTCAACTTGTAAAAAAGTTGACAAAATGACATTTTTGTGGTATCTTATTTATATTCATAAACAAAAGGAGAGGGCGTATGAATCAATCAAGTTGGACAAATGATGAAATCCGTCAAAAGATAACGGGTGAAAAGCGGGATATGCAACTGTTTATGAAGATTTTGACACAGCCGCAGCTTTTTACAAAAAATATCCGTCAGGCGTTGGAGGAACAAGACGGCGTGTTGTTGGCAAATTTGATGCGGTCAAACGTATTACCGACGTTATATGAAACGGCTTTTCCGGGCAAAAATGTGTTGCAGGATTTATTAACAAAGCACCCGTTGCATTTGTTGGAAAAAGTATTGGAAGCGTGGCGGCCCGAAACGGATCAGGAAATTTTGGCTTTGCAAAAAGATATCAGACAGTATCAATCGACGCATCCGCAAATGTCTTTTCGGAAGCTGGATATTTTATGGCATTGTTATGCTCTTTTGAATGAAAAAAGTGAGTTCTTACGCGGTAAATTAAAAGACAAAAGCGACATGGCATATTTATTCGGTGCCGATCGGGCAGGGGCTTTGCCGCCGATTGAATTGGGTGGATTTGAAGTTGATTATGTTCGATTTTCGGGGCTGATGGCGTCGGATTTGCGTCAAAAAGATCCGGTAAGCGTGTTAACGCAGGTGATTGAAGACGAACCGAAGCGCCTTCATTGGACGTCGGAAAAACGAAAAGAGATAGAACGAAAAAGCAATGAAGCCACGTCATCAGAAGAATTGGAAAAACACACAATGCTCTTGATGAAAATGGAAAATCTTTCCGTCATTAAGGAAAATTTAAAAGGACCCTATGCGGTAGCTGTTCAAAAGATTCCGGCCTTTATTGATATATACGAACGATTTATGAACGGCCCCGAAAAACCATTGTTGGTTTCCTTTATCCAAAAGGGTGGCATATTTTTGCTTTCGGCAGATAAAGAGCAAAGGGCAGATGGAATCAGTCATGGTAATCAAGTGACGCTTCATTCCGTGACTTCGGGCATATTTTTACATGAATTAATTCATGAAGTGGAAAGACCCCATCTTGTGCTTTCCAATACGCCGGTCATGGCACAAGTCTGCCGATATTTTCAATATCATGCGGATCAACATAAAGACGGTCGGGAAACGGAATATCAAGATTTTTATCAGTTGATTACGCGTGTACGGCGTTTGTATAAAGAGGAAGACTGCTTCCAAAGAGAAACAATGGCTTATTTGGGGTCAGCAAAAGAAAAACAAATGAAATTGCCGCCGGTGGCTCGGTCTGTTTTGAAGTTTGTGTTGGCCTATGCCGACGCACTTTGTCGGCAAGATGATAAAGAAGTCCGCCGATTGGAAACGGCTTTGAATCGTAAAACAATACAAGCGTCTCGGTCGGGAACCCAATTGGTTTGCTATTTAGAGGATACGTTACATCATCAAAAACGCCCCTTGTCATGCTATCATGTGACGGATAAAACGGATTTATTGCCGCGACCGCAATTGTTGCCGGAAGAAAAACTGATGCAGTTATTATTCGGTTCGCGCGATAAACGCAAATAGTTTGACACACTGCCTTGAGCTAGGCAGATAAAGAAAACGACAAAACAAACTCTTTAAGGAACGCACAACGCCCGCAAGTTTGTGTAATAATAAGCCTTGTGTCCGACTCTTCCGCTGTTCAAAAACACGTAATGTTTGGCACAGTTATTGGCATTGGTGTCCGTCCATCCCATGATAGATGTCCCTGATGTACCGGTTAAGTTCGGACAAGCATTATCTTTTCCTTCTTCGTTTGTCCAATCGGGGCAAGCTTCAGCCATTGATGCCAAATGCATGCCATTGCTTTCACAGAAATTTTTGGCACTCCAATAATACATGTATGCGTCGGCAGACAACAAGTAAGTTTGTCCGTTTTTGCCCGTGATAACCGTTCCGGATGCTTTTTCACATGTTCCGTTACCGGCAACGGTTGCACTGCAATAAGAACTGCCCGGATAATCCGCATATTGACAGAAATAACCGCTGGCTCCGCCACAATCAGATTGTTGCGTGCATTTTGTTCCGTCAATGGCATCGCATGTATTGGTTTCTTCGTTCAGTAAATAACCTGAGTTGCAGACAAAGTGAACACCGTCACACGTGGCGTTTGCCGGACAGTCGGTACAAAATTCTCCGTCTAAATATTGATCGGAAGTACAAGAATATCGGCCGTCATCCATGCACAGTGCTTGTAAATTGCTGTAAAAGTAAGGTTTGTGACCGACTTTTCCCGAATTTAAATAGACATAGTATTTGGCACAATTATTGGCATTTGTTTCTGTCCAACCCATAATGGAAGATTGCGTTACGCCGTCAAAATTTTGACAAGCCCCGTCTGCGCCTTCCGTTCCGTCCCATCCCGGACAGGCTTCATTGATGGTGGCCAACATTAACCCTTTGCTTTGACAAAAGTTTTTGGCGCTCCAGTAAAACAGATAATCAGAGTTGGAGACAAAAAATTTCTGGCCGTTCCGGGCAATAACGACAGAACCGCTTGCTTTTTTGCATGTTCCCGTTCCCGTGATTTCCGGTTCGCAGTAGGATGCTCCGGGCGCATAGCTGGACAGTTCGCAATAATATCCGGGTTGGCTGTTGCAATCAGCTTGCGAAGTACAAGTTGATCCGTCTATTTCTTCGCATCCGTCATTGGTGCTGTTGACTTTGTAATTTTCGTCACAGAAAAAATCAATACCGTCACATACCGCATGATCCGGACACGGATAGCATTTATCTTCGGATGCATATTCTGTTTCGGCGCAAATGCAAACAGTCCCTTGACATGTGCCGGGACTGCCTCCCGGTGTCATGCAGGCTTCTCCGTCTTGTAAGGGAATACATTCGGGGCATCCGTTTGAATTCGTGTATTTGCGTTCACACGGAGCGCAATGCAAATCAGCCGATTGGTTCGGACAACGCAGACATGTTCCGTCCATGCAATAACCTTCTTCTCCCGTTTCCGTTCGGCACAGTTGAATTTTCGGATCAACGATACATTCTCCGTCACGGCACGTTTCACAAGAACCGCAAGCCGGTATACAGGTATCCGTTTCATTTGTCGGAAAAGCAAATAAAAAGAAAAGTTGGCTGATATCGGGGCAGGTTGTTATTTGCGGATCATTATTGATTAAAATGTCTAAAATAGGATCTTTTTGAGTTTTTAAAAGCTGTTCGCAAACGGATTTGTTGACATCCGGAACTTGGACATCAAATCCGTCAACGTAAATTGTCGAAGATAACGATTTTCCGGATTCCGTTTGAAAAGTTGGAGTTAAAAAATCGCCTTCAATCAGATTATCTTGACTTAAAACAAATTGTGCTTGTAACATAACGTCGCCGGCTATCAAATTGGCATGATATTTTGCTAAAGCAAGGCGGATTCCGAAAAGGCTGCCGATACTTAATACGCCGACAATTGCCAAAACGCTCAGCATTTCGACAATCGTTCGACCTTTATTTAAATAAACGAGTTGTTTTTTCATAAAGCAGCTCCGTTCCATTTAGATATAAATTTAGATTAAAAAAATTTTTTTTAGATGTCAAGACATTGATAATGTATCCTTTTTAAGGGAAAGAAGGTCAGATATAAACCGGTCTGTTTGTTGAAATGAATGCATGTGAAGAACGGTTAAATGCGGATATTCTTTTAAAAGAGAAATGTATTTTTTCTTTTTGGCAGGCTGTGTCAGCAGAATGTATTTCATCATTTTCCAATTAAAGGTGTCTGTTGCGCCCGCCAACATACCGGCGCGGTTTTTGTCTTTTGTCAACGTTCGTTTGATATAACGATAAACGCAGCCGAAACGATTGAAATGAAGAAAAATGACTGTATCTGCATCGGCCAATCGCTGCGGCATCATTCGATAATAATTGCCCTCGACAATCCATGTTTTTTGCCGGATAAAAAGATTATGCTTTTGTATGGTTTCTTCCAACGGTCGACGAACCCATTGAGTTCCCGGTTGGTGTGCAATTTGATCCAAATGTAAAACCGGGTAAGCCAGAATTCGCCCTAACTTTTCAGCCAAAGTAGATTTGCCGCTGGCCGACAGACCGATGATACAAATTCGTTCGGGACAAAGCTTTTCCATGAAAGAATCCTTGTTTATTCTAAACGTATTTTGTGCTTCTTTTTCAAATAGATACTGCAGTAGCATACTCTCTTTTTAAGAAAATGACAAGAGGAAAAGTTTAAGAAAAACAATAAAAAAACGCAGAAATCTGCGGCTTTATTATAAACAGAAAAATCATTGTTTTTTAATGTGTAATGGTGTATTTTTATTTTGAAAAGGAAAGGTTATGAAACTTTATACGATTGGCTATGCCGGCAAAACAGCGCAAGAATTTTTTACAATTTTGAAAAAAGCCGGGGTTCAAAAAATCATGGATGTTCGTATGTATCCGTCGACAAAAGACAGTGGCTTTGCCAAGTCCAAAGATTTAGCTTTTTTCTTACAAGTTTTATGCCGCATTCCTTATGAACATCGAAAAGAATTTGCTCCAACCGCCGCTTTATTAAAAGGATACAAAGACGGGATTATCGGTTGGTCTGACTATGAAGAACAGTATCGCCATATTTGTCAGGCGCGCAAGTTTATGTTTACGCCGGATATGGATGGAGCTTGTTTTTTGTGCTCAGAACCGACAGCCGATAAATGTCATCGCCGATTATTGGTTGAGTATCTGGCAAAACAAATGAAGGATGTGAACATAATTCATTTGTAAGTTTTTTGTTCGTAAATCAAAATAAGCAAACAGACAAAATAAAAACCGAAAGTATGCTTTTCCGGTTTGCGAGAATTGGTGGAGATCAGGGTTACGTACAATCTTCATTTCGTGTGTCATTTAAAAGCATGTTATTTCCTTTCGGTCGTAAAATAACTTCTCTAAGTAGACATATTTTTTGTAAAAAATCAATAAAAATGTTAATTTTTAGTGTAAGACTTCTAATTTAATTTGAAATTTTTTTCAAAAATTGTATTAAAAAGTATAGAAAGGTGAATAATAATGGAAAATATAGATATCTTTGATGAAGAGTTTAGATCAATTGAACCTAAAACAACAACAATAGATGTTGTTCATCAACAAGGACTTTGGCATCAAACGTTTGCTTGTTGGCTTGTGAATCCAAAAGAAAATAAAATTTTCTTACAATTACGTGGACCTAAAAATAGAGTTGGTCCGAATACTTTTGATGCTTCGGCAAGCGGACATTTATCTGCTGGAGAACAACCAATAGATGGATTTCGAGAATTAAAAGAAGAATTAGGTAAAAATCTTAATTTATCCAATAAAACTTTTTTGGGAATCAACCGAAACATTATTGTTCAAAAGGGTTATATTAATCGGGAATTTTGTCATGTATATATAGCAAAAACAACTAATGATTTATCTGATTTTGAGCTACAAGAAGGAGAGGTAAGCGGTATATTTACCTTAGATGTTGCAGAGGCTATTCAATTATTTTCAGGCGATAGGCTGTCTGTTTTCGTTAAGGGTCGGGTATGGAGTGGACAAAAATATGAAAATGAAATACGAGAAATATTTCAAAAAGATTTTTGTTCATACCATGATCGTGTGAATATATCAGGTTATTACTTAAAAGTAATGATTATGGCTGAAAGATATATTCAAAATAAACCTCCTTATCGGATATAATTACTTTCCACAAATTTCACTGTGAACGATATTATTCCTATCAATTTGCCGGATTGTTTCCGGCTATCATATTTGTAATCAGGATACACCGGTTCATACGAGAGGCAAAAATTACCGTTTATATTTATTGTGTCAGCGTTTAATATAAGCATGGTCAGTGGGATTGTTCCGAGCTGTGAACCGCTGACGTTTAGAACATCTACATTCATCAGCAAACCTTTAAGCAAGAGGAGAAATAGCCCGGATATTGGGCTTTCGTGGGGAAACAGACAAAACAAAAACCGGAACTATGCTTTTCCGGTTTACGAGAATTGGTGGGCGTAAGAGGACTCGAACCTCTGACCTTTACGATGTCAACGTAACGCTCTAACCACCTGAGCTACACGCCCTTAACATCAAGACGGCATTCTTTATACCTATTTTTAGAATAAATTGCAAGACTTTTTTTACATCTTTTAAAAATGTTATTGTTTTTTTAAAAAGAAATTGTTTCCGACCGGGATTTTGGGTACACTAAAACCCGTCAGATCATAAGGATATAGTTTCAAAATGCAAAATACATCTTTCGCCTTTCGGCAAAGTATTTACATGAATCTCATTTGTTTTTTATACTTTTTTATGCCGTTTTACGGATTATGGTATGTCGATTCTTCGTTCGCTTTTACAGACGCTCTTTGCTGGACGATGGTCTTTATGATGCCGGCGTTCTTTTTAAAAAAAGGAGTGCGATTTTATGCTGTCCTTTATTTTTTATTATTTTACGGGCCGGCTTTTTTGATTGTCGGACATCAGTTGATTTTTAATTCTCCGCTTCATCCGGCATCCGTTTTTGCTTTGCTGGGGACCAATCCGGAGGAAGTTTTATCCTTTTTAAAGGCTTTTATGAATATGCCGCTGATATTCATTTTTCTGGGAGCCGGTGTGCTTTTGGGGTGTTTTTGTAAACTGTTTAAATCTCCTCCCAAAACAAAATGGTTTCTCGGTATCGGATTTTTGTGTTTTTGTGTGCTTATATTGAAATTGAATGCGCCGCTGCCGCTGACACCGTTGATTGAGAATTATCAAACGTACAAAGCCATTGAACGGGAAATGGTGGCAACGCAGCAAGCATCCCATCAGTACAAGTCTATTTTAGGCGTCAATGAAACGCCGCAAACATACGTGATTGTGATTGGTGAAAGTGTTTGGCGTGGCGAGATGAGTTTGTATGGATACGAGCGGGAAACAACGCCTTTTTTAGATAAAGAACCTGATTTATTGGTCTTTCAAAATGTTGTTTCGCCGCATGCGGTGACGATGAATGTTTTGCAAAAAGCATTGACTTTGGCAGACGAACAAGATGCCAGTTTGGCGTGGACAAAAGGGTCGTTTATCCAATTCATGAAAGATGCGGGCTTTAAAACATATTGGATTTCCAATCAAGAAGAATTCGGTTTATTTGCCAATTTAGTAACGGTTTTGGCTCAATCGGCTGACGAGGTTTCTTTTGCGGACGGCCAACAGTACGATGACATGTTGCTGCCAAAGTTTCAAAAAGCATTGGCCGATACGGCTCCGAAAAAAGTCATTTTTGTTCATTTGAACGGCAGCCATTATACGTATAAAGACCGTTATCCGCCGGCATGGGATTACTTTGATAGTACTTCCTTTAACGGAAAAGCGGCTTTGCGCGCTCATTATGATAATTCCATACGATACACGGATGCGGTGTTAAAGCGCTTGTTGGATGCGTTGAAGCAAGAGACAACCGCAACTGCCTTTTTGTATTTTTCGGATCATGGAGAAGATGTGTCAACGCCGGACAGTTGTTTTTGTCATGAGGAAGCCCAGCAAACCAAAGAAATGTATGAAGTCCCGTTTGTGTTGTGGCTTTCCCCTTATTACAAACAACTGTACCCTGACAAAGCTGCGGAAATTCAAACTCAAACAAATATGCCGTTTAACACACAGCATTTGATGGAAACATTAGTCGATTTGGCCGGATTATCCCACCCGGATGTTGATACCAGTCGAAGCTTGTTTGTTCGCAAACAAGAACAACAACCGATGCCGTCTTCAAAATCGATAGTTGATTTAGTGGAGATCGGAAGAGCGGGGGGGGGGGGGTCCGTTTGGTTGCATATGGTTAATTCATCGGATCGGTTGACGGCTTATTGGACTTCTTGGCCCGGTTTTGAAATAGATGTTTTTTGGAATGAAAAAGAAAAAACTTTTCGTGTTTCTCATGATTCGGCTGAAGAAGGGGAGCGGTTGGAAGCGCTTTGGCAAAACCGGCCGGATATTGATCAGAAATATTTTTGGTTGGATTTTAAAAATATGACTCCGGCGACGGCTCAAGAGGCGGTAGCAGCCTTAAATCAGTTGACCCAAAAATATGCTTTGCCCCGTCATCATATCATCGTGGAAGGCAAAGATGGCATTACGTTGACTTTATTGACTCAAAACGGATACCGGACAAGCCTTTATTTAAGCTGTTATCGATGGAAAAATCCATTGGATAAGAAAGTCAATTTACAGCGTGATTATGCCATTTTAGCGGCTTCTGACATTCACTTTGTGTCGGCAGATGCGGCCTATTTCCAAGACGTGATGTTGGCTTTTCCCGATTATCCGAAACTTTTTTGGAACATGGCTGCGCAACCCGAACGATTGAATGAGATAATGATGAAACATTCAAATGAAATTGCCGTCATCTTAAATCAAGACAAGCAGTATTTTTATAAACCCGGAAAGGTCTTTTGGAATTAAGTATTTTCTTGTTCCAAATTTCCGAATTCCGTGAATTGTCCGTCAAAGAACAAGTGAACGGTTCCGGTCGGCCCGTGACGTTGTTTGGAAACGATGGCTTCGGCTCGTTTAGCCAAATCAATTTTCTTTTGTTCCCATTCCAAGATGCGTTTTTGAAAAGCTTCCTGTGTTTCTTTGGGACGTTGAACGGGAGCGTCATTTTCCAAATAATACGCTTCCCGATAAACGAACATCACAATGTCGGCGTCTTGTTCAATAGATCCTGATTCCCGCAAATCGGACAATTGCGGCCGTTTGTTATCGCGCTGTTCAACCAAACGAGACAACTGGGATAAAACCAATACCGGCACATTTAATTCTTTGGCCATGATTTTTAAAGCACGCGTGATTTCGGACAATTCCTGAACACGGTTTTCGCTGCGCCCGCCGCCGGAAATCAATTGCAAATAGTCAATGACAATTAAACCAAGTCCTTTTTCTTTATCCCGTTTTAATCGACGAGCCCGGTTTTTAATGGTGTTGACCGTAATGCCCGGTGTGTCATCAATGTAAAGCGGTAAAGAATTCAGCATGGATAAAGCGCCGGCAATTTCATCAAATTGTTCGCCTGTTAATTTCCCTGTCCGCATCGCTTGACCGCCGATGTGTGTGTACGTAGATAAAATTCGGCCGGCCAGCTGTTCTGCCGACATTTCCAAAGAAAAGAAAGCGACGCCTTGTTTGGTTTCGGATTTTTTATTTTCTTCTTGCATTTTGCGGGCAATATTAAAAGCGATGCACGTTGCCAGAGCCGTTTTTCCCATAGCCGGTCGGCCGGCCAGAATCAACAAGTCAGAATTATGGAACCCGCCCATCAATTTATCCATGTCAATCAGCCCCGTCGGCAAACCCGAAATACCGTTCGGGTTGCGCATGGCTTTTTCTGCGCTTTCAATCGCCTGTTTCAATCCGATGGAAAAAGGAGCAGGGCCGCCTTCCAGTTCGCCTTCATTAGCCAACTCATACAGCATTTTTTCGGCATTTTCAATTTGCTTGTTACTGTCATTATCCAAATTGATGTCAAATGCATCGTTGACAATTTCAGTCCCTAAACCGATTAACTGACGACGTAAATATCTGTCGAAAATTTGTTTCCCGTAATCGCCGGCGTTAATAATGGTCGTCGAAGCGTTGGCCAGTTTAAAAATATATTCCTGACCGCCGACTTCATCCAGCGTGCCGTCATTGGCAAAATATTCTTTTAACGTAATCGGGTCGGCTAAACGACCGCGTTCCAAAAGTGTTTGACAAGCGGCAAAAATCTTGCTGTGAACAGCACTGGCAAAATGTTCGGGTTTTAAAAACTCAACAACTTTTTCCATCGCACGGTTATTGGTGAGAATCGCGCCGATTAAAGCTTGTTCAGCTTCCAAACTTTGCGGCGGAACCCGCATTTGCTCTGACTTTTCCATCTTTTTAATCCTTTTTTAACTTTTTCTTCAATTTAATCTGAAACGATAAAAAAGTCTATGAAAATTTTAAAAGGCCTATGCTTTGGTCTTATTGCCGAGCGTGTGAAAAAATCCCATGTCATGAAAGGGAGATGATTTTTAACAAAGGAGATTAAAATGGATCAAGAAAAATGCGGATGCAATCCGTGTGATTGTTCATCACAAGAAAAAGGAAAAGCACACTTTCACCATGCTTTAGAACCCGTTTGGCCGTTGATGCCGGATCATTTGCATGATATTTTGCATAGCTTGGATGTTCAAAAGCTGGCGGTTTTGCGTGAAGTCAAAGAATGGTCAGATGCGCATAATCAGGCTGAATTATCCAAAGCGTGTGAGATGAAAATTGCTAAAATAGAAAAACGCATTCAAAACGAAGAACAAGATATGGATTAAAGAAAAGCGGGTTTCAAACCCGCTTTTTTATTGACAACTTTGTGCGTTTTCATCCCATGTGAAATCAGTGTCACAGCAAATTATGCGATTGAATTTGTCTGTATGTGTCGAACCTGCACAAACGCATGTTGATGTGACTTCGGTATTGTTTTCGCATTTTGTTTGACAAATACCGTTCGCATCGGCGATTTCTCCTTCCGGACATTCAATTAAGGTACACCCGCCATTTATAAATGTATGTCCCGGTGCGCAACAATATTCACCGACCGCGGCAGAAGGATTGGTATCGCATGTACAGTCTGCCGTCACGGGGTATCCGTAAACACATTTATCGCCGCTGGCGCATTGGGGTAAAAAGACAACTTCACAATTTGTTCCACCTAATTCGCATTTATTGCCGCATAGTTGGTTGTTGTAAAAACATATGGCCGGAGCATTGTATGTACTGTTATAACAAACTAAATCGCCTTTGACACAAGCGCCGGCATTTCGCAAAGAATTGTATTCTAATGTAAATCCACTCGGACATGTATCAAAACACATACCTTCAGCACAGATGCCAAATCCACCTTTATCACAGTCCGTGCCGCAGATTTGGCTTTTTTGTTCGTCAAAGTAGCAACCGGAGTTATCACAATAAATTCCGCCTTTTGTACACATACCGGTTTGCGTGTCATATGTTGCTCCGTCCGAACAATTTGTGTAATCGCATCCGGGACAATTCAACGGATCCGTGCATTCAGTGCTGCACAAGCTACCGTTAACGAAACAATTCCATTGTGTTCGTTCTTCATTGTTTAAGTAACAGCTTAAATTTGAATTGAACATACATCCGTACAGATACCAGGCATAGACAGGTTCATAACTGGCACCATATGGCGTACAGGGATTCTCGTAGCAAGAACCGTTTCGGCAAACTCCGTAAGATGACGCGTCACAACAGTCGCCGTATTCATTGTAACAACGCCAATAGTTAATGGAACCGTTTTCATAAAAAATAGGTGTACAATGTTTTTCTCCGTTACGGCATCCGCCATATATTTCAAGGGTATATTCCCCTTTCCCTTGACAGGTTTCAGGATGGCATGCTCCGAGTAAACAGACGCTACCGTCACTTGCACAAAAAACGCCGCACTGGACATCGTTAATAAAACAGTCGAACGAGAACCCTGTCGTTCCACCTCTGCACTCGAATCGTTGGCATTGGCCATTGACATAAATGTACCCGGCAGGACAGGCACACGTGGCGGCATCGGTGCCTTCAATGCACGTACAGGCACAGGTGTCCGGGTCTCGGGAACCCGACATCCCGGAACCGTCACACACTGGGTGACACGTTCCGCCACACATTTCATAACCGTCTTCACACACACATGAACATGTTGCACTGTCCCATGAAGCATGCTCGGGACAATCTTGCGGTTCACACACACAATCGCAGGAAATGGGGTCACGCATAAACCCGTCAGCACAGGTTGTGTAACAATTCCCCCGGCATTCCGTGTAACCGGGCGCACATTGACAAGAACCAGCCATACACACTTCCTTCGGCCCGCACAGGTTATCATTGTCTTGACATGTCCCACTTTCACAACTTTGGCATCCGGAACAGGTGCAATCTATGGGGTCAACCCCGCTGGACGGTTTACCAACAGATAATCCGTCATAAGAAAAGACAAACGTATTATCCGAACCACATGTTGAAGACAAATCAGCCCCATTTAACGTCA
>CALGXF010000035.1 GCA_937935995.1 uncultured Alphaproteobacteria bacterium | reverse complement strand
GGGGGGGGGGTAACCTGTTATGCTTTGTTGATTTTATCAATTTGTCTCTCCTATTTAAATGGTAATTCCTTTTATAAAATGAACAGTCCCGATTGTCAATTTTTTTTGATTTCTTGAATATACGTTGAAAGGTCGCCTTTGGACAAAGCTCTTAATGCTTTGGCGCTGTCATTTTCGGCGGCTTTATTTTTACGAACATGCCCGCATTTTTGGCAGGTTTGCGTAATAACATAGCCGCCGTTTTTAATTTCAAGACCCGTTGCCGGCATGATGCCGCCACAGGAAGAGGCTCTGTCTCCAGGACAGATATCGACATGTTTCGAAGATAAACAAACCGGACAATGATTGGTATATCCGTTCCCCGTGACGGGTGTACCGCAAACTTCACAAATAAAATCTTCCTGTCGCCGCGTAAATTGTTTTGCCATTTGATACCTTTTTTCTGTTGTTTTCGTGCATTTTATGATAAGTTATCCAAAAAGGAAATGAAAAAATGAATACACTCTTTGAACAATTAACAGAACGACCGCTGGCAGACAAGCTCCGCCCGCAAAGTTTGGGCGAGGTCGTCGGACAGGAACATTTATTGGCCGATGATGCGCCGCTGGGACGCATGATTAAAACCGGTAAAGTTTCTTCTTTTATTTTGTGGGGGCCGCCGGGATGTGGCAAGACGACGATTGCACGGTTGTTTGCATCTGTTGCCGATTTATATTTTGAACCGATTTCGGCTGTTTTTTCCGGTGTTGCGGATTTGCGGAAAATTTTTACTCAGGCGCAGGAAAGGCGTCAAATGGGCAAAAGAACATTGCTATTTGTGGATGAAATCCATCGGTTTAACCGTTCACAGCAAGATGGTTTTTTACCGTATGTTGAAGACGGAACCGTTATTTTGGTCGGCGCAACGACGGAAAATCCGTCTTTTGAATTAAACGGAGCTTTGTTGTCTCGATGCAAAGTTTTTGTCTTGAAACCGTTGGGCGTCGAGTCTCTTGAAAAAATATATGAACGAGCCGAATCGATTTTAGGGCATGCGATGCCTGTGACCAAAGAGGCAAAAGAGTACGTGTTGGGATTGGCTGACGGTGACGGACGGTACTTCATCAATATGATTGAGGCTATTGACCAATACGCCGATCCGGCCGAACAGTTGGATGTTGATCAGGTTTCTAAAATTGTTCAAAAGCGCATGCCGCTTTATGATAAAGACCGTGAAGGGCATTATAATCTCATCAGTGCTTTGCACAAATCTTTGCGCGGTTCAGATCCGGATGCAGGGCTTTATTGGACGGCGCGCATGATTCAAGGCGGCGAAGATCCTAAATACATTTTAAGACGATTGGCACGCTTTGCCGTAGAAGATGTCAGTTTGGCCGATCCGCAAGCGATTGTTCAGGCAATTGCCGCATGGGATACATATGAACGATTAGGATCGCCGGAAGGTGAACTGGCCATCGCTCAATTGGTCGTTTATTTGGCAACGGCGCCTAAATCCGTCGGCGTTTATAAAGCATGGGGACAGGCGATGCGGACAGCCAAAGAAACGGGATCGTTGTCTCCGCCGATGCATATTTTGAATGCACCGACAAAGTTGATGGGTGCTTTGGGATATGGAGAGGGATATCAATATGATCCCGATACACAAGACGGTTTTTCCGGTCAAAACTATTTCCCCGAATCAATGCGGCGTTGTACTTTTTACCGACCGGTAGAACGCGGATTCGAACGTGAAATTAAAAAGCGACTGGCTTATTGGGAAGAGTTAAGGAAGAAAAAGTGTCAGAAAAAGTAAGTTTGATTCATGTTTCGGCTGCGGACGATGACTGCCGTTTGGACAGGTGGTTTAAACGACATTATCCGGCGTTGAAACAAGGCATGCTGCAAAAATTATTGCGCGGTAAAAATATCCGAGTCAACGGGAAAAGAGCTTCTTCCGATCAACATGTGTTCGAAGGGGACGAGATACGCATTCCGCCGCTTTCGATCTCTGAAAAAACAGATAAGCCGGCAGCCTTATCCGATAAAGAGGTTGCTTTTATTCAATCTTGCGTCATTTATCGGGATGATGACATCATTGTGCTTAACAAACCGGCGGGGCTGGCGGTTCAGGGCGGCTCTAAAGTAGCGCGGCATGTGGATGGATTGTTAGACGGGCTTCGGTATGGAAAAGAACGGCCGAAGTTGGTGCATCGGTTGGATAAAGAAACAAGCGGTGTATTGGTTTTGGCGCGAACAAACAAGGCGGCTCAGATTTTAACAAAAGCGTTTCAAACGCATGAAGCGCGAAAAGTTTACTGGGCAATTGTCGTCGGGTGTCCCGAAAAAGAACAAGGGAAAATGGATGCGCCTTTGTTGAAAAAAAGTGGTAAAAACGGCGCAGAAAGCGTTCAAGTGGATTGGGAAAACGGGCAAAAAGCAGTCAGTTTATATCGTGTGGCGGATTCGTTATTGCATAAAGCGGCATGGTTGGAGCTGATGCCGTTAACGGGACGGACGCATCAGTTGCGTGTTCATTGCGCGTATTTGGGAACGCCGATTTTGGGAGATGAAAAATACGGCGGCGTGTCTGAAAACTTTAAAGCACAAGGCATTTCCGGCCGGATGCACCTGCATGCGCGGGCGATTCGTGTGCCTCATCCGACAAAAGGTGTGTTCGAAATTATGGCACCGCTGCCGCCGGAAATGAAAAAGAGCTTTGAATTTTTTGGATTTAATGATAAAAATAAAGAAAACGCGTTCAAAGCATTTGAAAAAGAATAAGGGGATATTCTATGAAAAAATTTTTAATCGGCTTTATTGTGGTTCTTCTTTTGTTAATCGGGGGCGTCGCTGGATACATTGCCTTATTTGACATTAACTCTTATAAAAGCATGATTGAAAAATCGGCCGGTGAAGCAATCGGACGGCCTGTTTTCATTCGGGGGTCTATGGAATTAACGAAATCGCTCGTGCCGGTTTTGGTTATCAATGATATTGAAATTCGCAATGATAAAGACGGATTTGCCAGCCCGAATTTAGCTGTTATCAAACAGGCACGCGTGGATTTGGATTTAATGTCTTTGTTGCACAAGATGTTGAATATCAAAGATGTTCAAGTGCAAGATGTAAAGGTCTTTTTGGATGTGACGGAAAAAGGCGAAAACAATTGGCAGTTTGCGGCTAAACAGACGGCAAAGACGTCGGCTAAACCGCCTGTCAAACAAAAGCCGACTTTGAGTAAAAAATTTGCAAATGACATGCAAATTTCGATTAACACCATTCGCGTATCCGATATGGTTGTTTACTACAATGATGCCGAACAAAAGAAAAATTGGCAGGTTGATGTTGTCAGTGCTGATTTAACGCAGTTGGTGAATTTAAACGCATCTTTTAAATGGAATAATGAAACGTTTACGGTTAAGGGGTCTATGAAGAACCTGCAAGGTTTGCTTCAAGGGAAAAGCCGTTCTTTCGGATTTAGTTTTGATGTCAATGCATATCAGGCCAAAACGACGCTTTCCGCAAATATCCGCGATATTCAAAATTTAGACAACTTAACGATTAACATTAAGTCGGAAGGTAAAAATTTAAGAAATTCGGTTGCTTTTATCAGTTCGTCTAAAGACATCCCGGCAGTTGCGTTTTCGATTCAAGGTGCTGTGAAGATTTTGAAAACACAGGTGATTGCGGATGGTTCTTTTTCGTTATTGAACGGCGGCGTTGCCGGAAACTTTAATGCGGAAGTTAAGGGCGCGAAAAATAAAAACTTGTCCGGTCGGGTGAGCTTGTCCATTACCGATGAAAACTTTTTGCGACCCTACGGCGTCAAACCGTTTAGCTTGGAAACAAAAATTTCATCTGTTAAAACCGGTGAATTTGATTTAAGTAATTTAACAATGACCGCGAACGAAAGTGATATTGACGGTCAATTGAAAATTGTCTTAAACGGCAAACGACCTTTCATTTCCGGGGAATTGAATTCCAGATATTTTAATTTGAACGATATTTTGGCAGATAAGCCGGTTCAAACGACGGCTTCGACATCAAATGCCAATGCGGAAAATCGTCGATTGTTTTCATCTGCGCCTCTTTCGACGGATTTCCTGACGGCTGTGGATTTAAATATTTTGGCATTAATTGAAAATTTAAATGTGAACGGTGTTTTGACAACTTATCCGCGGTTGATGTTAAATGCTCAACTGAATGACGGAACGTTAAATGTGTCTCTTTTGGAAGGTACTCAAGTTTTGGGCGGTCCGGTCGTCGGGTTGGTTGCCGTCCAAAAACAAGATGCCGGTGTGTTAGCCTCTGTTCAATTGGTCGGCGAAGGATTAAAACTAGATGATTTTTCGGTTTTTAAAAACCATCTTCAAGGCGGCACAATCGCGACAAACGTAAATTTGACGACGGCGGGAAATTCGGTTCAACAGTTGGCCGGTCATTTAAACGGGCAATTCTTGATGACCGTTCAAGACAGTGAAATTTTCAGTCAATGGCTTTCCAAACTGCCCGTTAATATTTTCCAAATCGGGAAAAAAGCATTGCCGTATCAGCAGTCTTATTCCAATGCGCTGTCTTTAAAATGTGCGGCATTTAATATCCATGTTGAAAATGGATTAATTCGGCTTGACCGGAAAGTCGCTATGGAAACGAATTTGTTGAATATGGTATTTGACGGGACAGTTAATTTGAAAAACGAAAAGTTGGATGTCCAACTTGTTCCGATGGCGCCGAAAGGCAAAACGACGGAGGCTGTTAATTTGGCGTCTCAATTCGTGACGATTGGCGGAACTTTGTTAGATCCCGTGCCGCGTCCGGCTGTTATTAAATCTGCACAAACGATTGCAACGGCAATTATGACCGGCGGCGTCTCTATTCCGGTAGGGCAAGTCGTAAAAAAGGCGGTTGAAGATACAAATCCTTGTCAAACAGCAATGCAAGGCGTCAAAATGCAGACTGTGGATGAATATTTAGGGCATGCGCCTGTTTCGGTAAAACAAGAACCTGCTCCGGTTGTTCAGGAACCGGAACCGCCTAAGCCGACGAAGGCACAGCAATTTGGCGAGCAGTTCTTTGATTCGTTGTCTGATGCTTTATCTCAAGGGATTCAATCGGCAACAGGTTTGTAATGATTCAAAGAGAAGAAGTTTTACGGTTTTACGTCTTGGGACGAGTGCAGGGCGTTGGTTTTCGACGGTGGGCTGTTCGGGAAGCATCTGCTCTTCAGTTGACCGGATGGATTCGTAATCGGTATGACGGCCGTGTAGAAATTTTGGCCAAAGGTGATGATACAGCGTTGAAAACGTTTATTGATTTGTGTCGAAAGGGGCCTTTGTTTGCAAAAGTTTTGGAATTAGACTTCAATGTCACAGCACAAGATGAACCGCCTTTGACGGAAGGGGCGTTTGTTAAAACCTCTGATTTTTAATATACGGCACAAGCGCCGTTGACGTATGTATGTCCCGCCGGGCAACAATAAGAAACGCCATTTTGCGTTGTCACTTCTCCGTCACAAGTACAGCCATCTGTCATATCATATCCCGTTTGCGGGCAATGGCCGGCCAAAGCACATTGCGGTAAATAAACTTGACCGCAATCGGTTCCGTCGTAATCACATCTCATGCCGCAAAGCACATCGTTGTAAAGGCAAATAACAGGTGGTTGATAAGAAGAATGATAATAACAAGCCATTCCTTGGTTGCCGATATCTTCGTCGATACAGCCGTAAACTTTATCTCTTCCGGAAACATAGCCGTATATCATTCCGTCCGGGCATTTCGGATCAGTGCATGAACCTGCTTGAATTGCACCTGTTTGCGCTATAACAAAATTACATCTGTTTCCGTCTGATTGATAACAATATTGATAATATGCGCCGTTTGTTGTCGTGCAATAAACGCCTGTTTCGGGATCTTCGCAATAGCCGGTTTCAGGGTTGTATGTCATGCCGTTTAAACATTCTTGAGCGGGGCAATTGCCGCAATTAAAAGGATCCGGACAACCGGTGCCGCATTGATACCCGTTTTTAAAGCAAGTCCATGTTGCGTAATCAGAGGTCGGATAACATAACAAGCCTTCTTTAAAATCACAGGAACCATACATTGTTGTCGTAATTCCCCATAAGGTGTATTGAGCCGTGGAAGAAATTTGAGTACAAAATTCGGGATTACAAGTCCCTTCGAGTTGTACGAAGTTAGAATCTGTTCTCATACACAATTGGTTATTTCTGAAACAATCATAATACCGCCTGTCTTCATGGTAATTTGTACACAAAATTTCATCGGAGATTCGTTTTTGGCATCGGTAAGCATAAGATTGGTTTTGTATATAACCGAAGACTTCGTCAGATTGACAATAATCGGCATGGCAAATGCCTACTTGGCAGGAATGCCCCAAAGAATCACAATTGAAACCACACCGTTCGTCATTGATATAACAATCATAATTTGTGGGGCCGCCGCGACAGTCAATCTTTTGACACACACCGTCAACGGGCGTATAGCCCGATTTGCAACACAAGTTCGCCTCTTCAAAATAATACGGCGTATCATCCGGACATTTGCATGAATGAGAATCTTGATCATAAATTAAGGGGGTATCACAGACGCACGCACAGGTGTCATTATCCCAAACCGCATAGTCAGGACAATCTTGCGCCTCACATACACAATCGCAGGAAATGGGGTCACGGATAAGCCCGTCAGCACAGGTCGTGTAACAACTGCCCCGACATTCCGTATAATCCGGCGCACATTGACACGTCCCCAATACACACACTTCTTTCGGCCCGCATAAGTTGTCATTATCTTGACATGTCCCGCTTTCGCAACTTTGACATCCGGAACAGGTGCAATCTATGGGGTCAACCCCGCTGGATGGTT
>CALGXF010000034.1 GCA_937935995.1 uncultured Alphaproteobacteria bacterium | reverse complement strand
CCCCCCCAGAAAATGTCAAGCGGAAAATGCATAAAAAAACCGCCCCCTTACGAGAGCGGCTTTATTTATTTCTTTTTGGGAACAGCCGGCTTAAACAATGGCTTTTTAATAATGGTCCAAGCCGTCTTCGGGGGTTGATTGGCTTGTTCCGGTGTGATTTTTTTCAAACAGTAACACCCCATTTTATCCGGTACTTTTTCAAATCCGTCCATATAATGCAGAACTTCCGAAGCCCCCACAATCAACAAACCGCGTTCCGACAAAACATCATGCAAATTTTGCAGCGCCGTTTTTTGAGCTTCGTCTGTCATATAAGACAACATATTCCGACACAAAATAACATCGAAGTCATTTTCATAAAAAACATTCATGATGTTATGCACATGATAGTGAACCATTTTCATTATTTCCGGACGAACTTGCCACGCTTCTTCTTTATGCAGAAAATATTTCAGCAATAATCGAATCGGCAATCCCTTTTGCACTTCATAATGCGTATAAATCCCTTTTTTCGCACGATCAATAATATGATGAGACATATCAAGCGCATAAATATCCGCTTGTACATCCGCCGGTAAATTCATTTCTTTCAACAAAATAGCAATTGAAATCGGCTCCTGACCACTGGCACAACCGGCCGATAAAATTTTAATATTTTTCTTTTGCGGATTTTGTTTCAGCTCGGCATGCAGAAATTCTTCAATTGTTCGGAAAACATATTTATTGCGGAAAAAACGCGTATTATTGATGCTGACGGCTTCAATAACAGCCTCTTTTAATTCTTCATCATTGAGCTTAAGCGAATTAATCAAATCCTCTAAACTAATCAAATTATTTTGACGGATAATCGGGCTTAACCGGCTTTCCAACAAATAAATCTGATCAGCCGTTAACGAAAATCCGGAACGTTCTTTTAACATCTGCGCAATGAAATAAAAGTCGTTTGGAATCATCGCCCTATCCTTTTACAATAACCCGACCATCGCAATTTTGCTTTGCAAAATATCATGATCAAACGGTTTCATAATATACTCGTCCACGCCGACGTCCAAAGCCTCTTGAATTTTATCAGGCTCCGTGTTGGAAGAACAAAAAATAATCTGCGGCTGGCATATTTTCTTCATTTTCGGAATATAGACAGCGCTGTCATCCTGACAAACGGAATAACACATGACAACCAAATCGGGCTGTTCTTTTTTGCACACAGGCAAAACATCTGCTTCATTATCAACAATGATACCCGTAAACCCCAAATCTCCCAACATTTTTTTGGTAATTGCCGCGATATGGGCTGCTTTTTCAATAATCAGCGCTTTCTTCATGTTTTTTTCCTTATCTGATAAGATGCCATATTTTTTAAGAATTGACAACTTTTTTTAAGGAAATAACCTGCTTTTCTTCATCCGCCTGAAATAAAAAGCGGATATGTTGTTCCTGCGCCAAATGGAATGCATATAAAGCCGGTGCCAACGCCGGAGTCGCAACAGACTGGCCAGCCTCCAAAACACGCTGTAATTCAGGCGCGACTTTCAACGCCGGACCGGTTGCCGTTATCTTGTCATCTTCGATTTGAATGGTACCGCCGCGAATTAAACAGTCTGCCAAAACCATGACACACACTTTGCACAAAGGATCCACACAAAAACCGACAAGCTTAATCGGTGTCGACAATGTTTCCAAATACGCCGGCGTCGCATCATCTGCTTCGATATTCGGCAGCCCGAAAGCCTGTCTGAAAAATTTCAACCGAGCCATCAAAACACGCGCGCTGTTTTGCAAAAGCACAGCCGTTTCCTGAACCCCGACAGGATCTTCTGCCAACAACTCGGTTCCGTTATAAACCGCCCCGGCCGCATTTGATAAATCGTGGCTAATCCGCGTATAAACTAAATTTGTTAAAGACACACTCATTTTTGTTCCTTATCCATTCCCTGCATCAATGCTTTGAAAACAGCATCCCCAATCCGAACGGGAGACTCAACAATCACCGAACCTGCTTTTTTCAACGCATCTTTTTTAAAGGAAGCCGTTTCCGTTTCTTCACTGACAATCGCCCCGATGTTTCCCATGTATGTTTTCGGCGGCACAAAGCTTCCGACGACATAGCTGATTAAAGGTTTTTTACGCCTTTTTTTCGCATAATACTGCGCCAAAACCTGTTCAAAGTTGCCACCGATTTCTCCGATTAATAAAATGGCTTGCGTCTGTTTATCTTTCAAAAATAAATCCAAAATTTCATTAAAAGAGGTTCCCAAAACCGGATAAGCCCCCAAAGCAACACAAGTCGTAACGCCTAATCCTTTTTTATGCAACTGTTGCAACGCTTCATACATAACGGAACTGGATCGAGACATAATTCCGACGTTTCCCTTTTGGAACAAATGCGCCGGCATCGTGCCGATTTTGCAAGCCCCTGCCGTGATAATTCCCTGTGACGCCGGACCAATCAGACGGCTTTTGGACTTTTTCAACAAACTTTTTATCTTTAAAATATCCTGAACCGGTACACGCTCCGTCGTACAAACAATCAATGGAACACCCGCTTCAATCGCTGCCATAATTTCTTCCGCCGCCTGTAACGGTGCCGCGTAAATTACGCTGACATCCGGCTGCTGCGCCCGAACAGCCTCTTTCACCGTATTGTAAAGCGGAATACCGAAAATCTGATCCCCTTTTTTCCCTTTGGCAACACCGCCGACAATATGGGTGCCGTAAGCCAACGATTGTTCTGTATGTTTTAATCCTTCCGGCGTCAAAATGCCTTGGCAAATCACACGCGTTTTTTCATTTCCCAAAATACTCATCAGACAATCTCCTGCACAGATTGAATAATGACGCGAACCGCCTCATCCATGCTTTGCTTTACGGTAAACGGCAAGCCGGATTCAAACAACAATCGGCATCCGATTTGGGCATTTGTTCCGTCCATGCGCACCACTAACGGCATGCCGATGCTGATTTCCCGAGACGCCGCAATCAATCCTTCCGCAATCACGTCGCACCGGGAAGAACCACCGAAAATATTAATCAAAACCCCTTCGACATTCGGTTCCGACAAAATAGACTTAAACGCATTGGTTACGGTTTCTTTCGTCGGCTCGCCGCCCAAGTCCAAAATACACGCAGCTTTTCCGCCGTACAGATGAATCAAATCCAACGTTGCCATCCCCAACCCTGATCCGTTAATGATACATCCGATATTACCGTCTAATTTAATGTATCTGAAGTTATTGAGCCGCGCTTTAATTTGGCTGGGTGTTTCTTCTTCCACATCCCGCATACAGGTAATTTCTTTGTATTTGCCGACGGCATCCGGATCAAAAGCAATCTTTCCATCCAAAGCAAATAACCGATTATCAGCCGTCACAACAAGAGGATTGATATCAATGCGAAAAGCCGAATATGTTTTAAAAATTTCATACATTTTTTGAATGACTTTCGCCGTTTTGGCAATGTGTTTTTGAGGCACGCCCAATTTAGCCGCCAACGCCGTTGCCTTGACAACCGTCATCTTTTTATTAATATCCAGCTCGGTTAAAAAGGCTTTAGGGCGTTTTTTGTTTTCGGTAACATCCGCCAACGACAAAAAGACTTTTTCCACACTGAAATCGATATAAATACTTAAAGCATACGCGGATGCAATTTCAACATACTCTTCCACATAAACTTTTTTAACTTCCTGACCTTCCGGCCCGGTCAAAGGCGTCACCAACGTTTTTCCCAACATTTTAGCCGCTTCTTCAGCCGCCTCTTTCCCGGAAGAAACAAACCGAATACCGCCTTTTGCACCGGCACCCGTTTCGATAAAAGAACCGTGCCCGCGCACATTTGAATGAATTTGCGCTTTAACAGCCCACTTTTTCCCGCCGATTATTTGCGTACACCGCTGTGCCTCCCCCGGCGTGTAAGCAATACACCCTTTAAGAACGGGTATCCCGTATGTGTTGAATATCTTCTTGGCCTGATACTCGTGAATATTCATCCGACAGCTCTCCCGTATCCGTTTTTTTGGACGCCATCAATATGGCAGCAATCAAATCCATCTTTATCTTTTCTACATCAAAATCCGTACTTTGACAAGTCCCTGCACCTGTATGTCCGCCCCCGTTGTACTCAGCCATAACGGCACCGGCATCAACCGTTGATGTTCTGTTCAAAATAGACCGGCCGAGCGAAAATGTAATCCGTTCCGATTTGGTGTCTTTTTCTATCATCAAAGATAAATTGCAATTGGGGTAAAGCGCATACACCAAAAACCGGTTGCCGGGATAAATAATTTCTTCTTCGCGCAAATCAACGACAACCAAATTTTGACAGACCATCGCACACCGTTCGATTTGATCTTTAAAATGCTCCTGATATGTCTGATAAAGCATCACGCGTTCTTGCATATCCGGCAAATTTAAAATATCGTCTATTGACATGCCTTCGATTGAATTGATAAGCAACCGCACCAAATCTTCATGGCTGGTTTGGAAATCATGAAAGCGCGTAAAACCCGTTTTCGGATCTAAAATAAAGTTAAATAAAACCCATCCTTGCGGATTTAAAATATCCTGCGCCGTAAAATCAGCCGTATCTGCTTTGTTAAGCGCCTGCAAAAGCTCTTCAAAAACGCCGGGAAACTTTTCGCCCATGTTAAAATAATCATAAATGACTTGCGCGGCAGAAGGAGCTTGCGGCACACAAACAAAGTTCGTATGCGCCCCCACGCGGCGGCTTTCGGAAGCATGATGATCAAAGGCCATATAAACACCCGGCACATACGGCAAATTTGCCGAAATATCACCCGAGGAAACCATCACCCGATTGTGCTGCATATCTCTGGGATGCACAAACAGGATATCATCCACCAAATCCAATTTTTTCAACAAAACGGCGCAAACCAATCCGTCGAAATCATCCCGTGTGATGAGGCGATACTTTTTTTCCATTTAACCCCTTTCCAAATCGCGCAACATGGCGTATAAAGAATAAGCATATTTAAACTTTTTACATTTTGGCATAAACAGATAGGAGTTGTCCAGTACTATGAGATGTTTTTTCGCATTTATTTTAATATGTTTCGGACTGACCGGATGCGCACCTTATGTCGATTCAAGAAGAGAAGCCGGCGTTGCTCACCCTATCGGCCAATCTCAAGCCCCGACAATTGCTATTTGTTATAATGGGTTGATGACGAACGACGCCGAATTACAGGAAATGGCTAACACCGTTTGTCTTGCAACGAATAAGCCCGCCGAACGAACGGGAACCCGTTATTTTAATTGCGCTTTATTCACGCCCAACACAGCCGTTTTCCAATGTCAGGAACCGATTAATCCTTAATCTTGGCTTTGACAAAAGCGTCATAAATTTCTTCCCGAAGCGTATTGGCAATCGAAAACCGTTGGACTTTATTGGGAATAAAACACCTTAATTCGACATCCACGCTGTCTTTGCGAATATCCAACACCACGACGGACGGTGCCGGATCTTCCAAAACACTCGGATGATTATCCGCAATTTGCAACATAATATCCCGTACTTTTTGCATTTTCACACCGTAAGGCACCGTCACCTTGATTTCCGTCCGGCCAATCGTATCTTCATGTGTCCAGTTGACAATTTTCTTTGTCGTTATATCCGTATTAGGGAAAATCACAGACGCTTTGTCCAACGTTTCGATTTCGGTCGAACACAACGTGATGCGTTTGACAAAACCTTCCGCCTTATCAATAACAATCCAATCCCCGATTTTAATGGAGCGTGTCCACAAAATTTGCATGCCGGAGACAAAATTTTGAATCATGTCTTTTAATCCGAAGCACATCCCGATAAAAAGAGCTGCCAACAATAAAACAAACGGCAAAACATTAGCGCCTAACGCGGCGAACAACCCGCAAAAAGCCAAAACAGCCCCAAAATACCCCATACCGGCAATCAAAGAATTTTTAAACGTAATGCCCATTTCCACGTGTTCTTGTAATTTTTCCAAAGTCACCCGCTGAACAAACCGCGTCAATGTCAAAACAATTAAAAAGACAAAACCCGCCAAAATAAGTGTTCTTGTTGAAATAACCAACCCTGCGAAAGAAAAACCGGCCGACAAGCGCTCCATAAATTGAATATCAACATGGAACAATCCCGTTAAAATCAAAAAAGCGCAAAAGAAAAACAGCGGATTAATCAGGTAATTCAAAAACCACGATTGTTTTCTTTGTTGAGGTCTGCCTTCAAAATCAAAATAAGGTTCATCCAACAGCCGGGCAAATCGGCGAATCATGCGATATAAAACGTAAAAAACGGAAAGCGTCGCACAGAACAAAAGAATGCTTTTTAAGTTTTCGTCGTATTCCAAATCTTGATTGACGGAAACAAAAGCAATGACAATGGCAACCAGCAAAACATCCCAAAAAGCAGACAACTTTGCCATAAAAGCTTCTTCATCGGCAACCCAATCAGATAATTTAAACATGCTGAACCCCTTTTTTATTTTCCATGACAGTCAGTATATGGACAAATGCGGCATAAATCAAGCGTTAACATAAAAAAACGCCCCGATTTCGGAGCGTTTTTTGTATCACAGCAAATCAGCCTGCTTCATCGCAGCCTGTATAAATGCACGGAACAACGGCGCCGGAGCAAACGGTTTAGATTTAAATTCCGGATGGAACTGACCGGCAATAAAGAACGGATGCGTCGGGATTTCCACGATTTCCGGCAACAACCCGTCCGGAGACTTACCGGAAATAATAAACCCTTTTTCGGCCAACGCTTGTTCATAGGAAATATCCATTTCATAACGATGCCGATGCCGTTCTTGAATCGTTGAAGCACCGTAAATTTGTTCGGCCAACGATCCTTCTTTCAACACAGCCGGATAAGCCCCCAACCGCATTGTTCCACCCATATCACCTTCCTCTGGACGAATCATTTTCCGACCGTCTTTTTCCCACACTTTCATGCGATTGATAACAGCCGTACACGCATTTGTAAATTCCGCAGAATTGGCATCCGTTATGCCCAACAAATGACGGCACGCTTCGACAACCGCCATCTGCATCCCAAGACAAATCCCAAAGAAAGGAACTTGATGCGTGCGGGCATACGTAATGGCCTTAATTTTACCTTCTATGCCCCGAAAACCGAAACCGCCCGGCACCAAAATGGCATGATAAGACTTCAATCGATCGGCCACTTGGTCATCGGTCATCGGTTCCAACGTTTCACTGTCAACCCAATCGATTTTGACCTTTGTTTTATTGGCAATCCCCGCATGAACCAAAGCTTCACGCAAAGACTTATAAGCATCCGGCAACCCGCAATATTTCCCGACAACGGCAATGTCTACATGGTGTTCGAAATGCGTCATCGTATCAATAATTTCCCGCCATTTTGTTAAGTCCGGTTCCGGCGCCGTTTCATATAAACCAAAGTGTTTTAAAACTTGGACATCTAATCCTTGTTCATGATAGGACAACGGAATTTTATAAATATTGTCCACATCCAACGCCGCCACGACATCGTCTTTGGATACGTTACAGAACAACCCGAGTTTCCGCCGCTCTTCCGCCGGAATTTCCATCTTGCTGCGGCACAACAAAACGTCTGCCTGAATACCGGATTCCAACAACTTTTTCACAGCCTGTTGCGTCGGTTTTGTTTTTAACTCTCCGGCTGTTTCGATAAAAGGCAACAAGGTCAAATACACAAAGCAGCAATTTTCCCGGCCAACTTCGTTGGAAAATTGACGAATAGCTTCCAAAAACAACGTTCCTTCAATATCCCCGACTGTGCCGCCGACTTCATACAAAACAAAATCTTCGTCCGTTAAATCAGATTTGATAAACCGCTTCAGCTCGTCCGTCACATGCGGAATCATTTGAACCGTCGCGCCCAAATATTCCCCTTTGCGTTCTTTAGTCAACACATTGTAATAAATTTTACCGCCAGACACGCTGTCCGTTTTGTGACAAGAAACACCGACAAACCGTTCATAATGTCCTAAATCCAAATCCGTTTCGGCACCATCATCCGTTACGAAAACTTCACCGTGTTGATAGGGGCTCATTGTTCCCGGATCAATGTTTAAATAAGGATCCATTTTGCGCATCCGAACTTTATAGCCACGCGCCTGAAGCAAAGAACCGATTGCCGCCGAAGCGATGCCTTTTCCCAAGCTTGAAACAACACCGCCCAAAATGAACACATATCTTGTCATTATCGATTCTCCTTATTTGTCAACACACATAAAAAAAGACGGTGAAGGCTTGTCATCTTCCCCCGCGTTTTTTGATTTGAATAAAGCATCTGGATTCGCTCCCTTTTGTTTTTTCTTTAATACGTGATTATGCCCCAAAAAGCAAATAAAAAAAATGAAATCAAACAAGAGCGCCGGAATTGTTCATTTCTATTGCCGGATGTTCAACCGTTTTATCCGTTACATGTTCGCCCACATCACGTAGTTTGCGTTCAATTGCCCGAGTCCGTGTCCCTGCCTCATCCAATGTTTTACCGGCCGCTTCGATATTCTTTTTGACTTTTTCTACCCATGTCCCGTACTTTTCAAATTCGCTGCGCGCTTCGCCCAATGCCTGCCACACTTCACTGGAACGCTTTTGAATCGCAAGTGTTCGAAATCCCATTTGCAGGCTGGTCAAAAAAGCGCCCAACGTGCTGGGCCCCGTAATCGTAATTTTAAACTTATGCTGAACTTCCGCAGACAAACCCGGACGCCGCATGACTTCGGCATAAAGCCCTTCCGTGGGCAAAAACATAATGGCAAAATCTGTCGTTTTCGGCACGCTGATGTATTTATCCGAAATGCGTTTAGCTTCCAACTTAATACGCCGCTCCAACTCCAAAGCCGACGATTCCACAGCCGCTGTATCGCCTTTATCCGCCGCTTCGATTAATCGCTCATAATCTTCATACGGAAACTTGGCATCAATCGGAATAAGCCCGTCCGGCAAACACACACAGTATTCGACGACTTCGGTCGTGCCTTCTTTGATTTTCACATTCTTTTGATATTGATCCGGAGACAGCATTTGTTCCAACAAAGCCCCCAATTGAACTTCGCCCCACACACCGCGGCTTTTCACATTCGTCAAGACGCGTTTTAAATCTCCGACACCCATTGCCAGATTTTGCATTTCCCCTAATCCCTGATGGACTTTTTCCAAACGCTCGCTGACCTGCGAAAACGATTCACCAATCCGTTTTTCCAAAGTCGTTTGCAACTTTTCATCCACCGTTGCACGCATCTTGTCCAATTGCGTTTCAACAGATTGACGAATCGCGTTGTTAAATCCTAACAAGCTGGCATTTAATTCTTGACGCAACAAGCCGGAATCTTCTTTGTTATTGCGTTCCAACCGCTCTAATTCCGTAAAGACACGCCCACCTTGCGAAAGCCGAATCATCACGTACATCAACAAAATCAAATTAACACATAAAACACCAATGATGATAACAAGAGTCGGTTGCATTTTTTATCCTTTTCAAAAACAATATTCTGTTATGGTAAAAGAAAACGAAAAAAAGAACAACCCCATGCGAACGTATATTTTTGTTTTAATCCTCTTGACAGTCCTCTCCCCTTCCCTGACTGCCGAATTATTTTATCCTGTTCCCTGTAATAATACTTGTCAAAGCTATTCGTTTGGTGTATAAGCAAGTCAAAGGCAAAGATGCTGCCGACACAGCGGAGCTGAAAGAAGAAAGGAGCACAAGGCTCTGATTAGACCTTTCCGGGTGTGCCCGTTACAGCGCGTTTTAAGGCGATTGCGATGAAAATCAAGATCGTAAAGTAAGGTGGCACCGCGAACGAAATTCGCCCTTACACTTAAACAAAACAAAAGGATTAAAAAATGCATACATACAGAACACATACCTGCGCCGCTCTTCGGGCTGAAGATGCCGGCAAACAAGTTCGTCTGTCCGGATGGGTTCATTCCAAACGCGACCACGGTAATTTGTTGTTTATTGACCTGCGCGATCATTACGGGTTGACACAATGCGTTGTGGATACTTCTTCGCCTTGTTTTGCCAAGCTGGAAAAAGTTCGCCCCGAAAGCGTTATTCGTGTGGACGGAAAAGTCTTGTTACGTGAAGGCAATACTGTTAATGAAAAACTGCCGACCGGCCGAATTGAAGTTGCCGTCGAAGACATTGAAGTTTTAGGCGAAGCGGATGTTTTGCCGATGCAAGTAACGGGCGACGCGGCGGATTTATCGGAAGAACAACGATTGACGTATCGTTTTTTGGATTTGCGTCGCGAAAAAGCACACGCCAATATTGTTTTGCGGTCTAATTTTATCCGGTCTTTGCGTGAACGCATGTGGGCGCAAGGTTTCACCGAATATCAAACACCGATTTTGACGGCTTCGTCGCCGGAAGGAGCGCGTGACTTTTTGGTACCGAGCCGCCTGCATCCGGGTCAATTTTACGCCCTGCCACAAGCGCCGCAACAATTTAAACAATTGTTGATGGTGTCGGGATTTGACCGGTATTTCCAAATTGCACCTTGTTTCCGCGATGAAGACAGCCGTGCCGACCGCAGTCCCGGTGAATTTTATCAGTTGGATATTGAAATGTCATTTGTCACACAACAAGATATTTTTGATGCCGTCGCTCCCGTCATTCACGGGGCTTTTGAAGAATTTGCCGGTTCGCGCAAGGTTTCTCCTTACCCGTTCCGTGAAATTCCGTTTGACGAAGCCATGTTGACATACGGAACGGACAAACCGGATTTACGCAACCCGTTGTTGATTAAAGATGTCACGGATGTGTTTCGTGGTTCCGACTTCGGCATTTTTGCGAAAATGGTCGAAGACGGTGCTTTCATTCGGGCAATTAAAGCGCCGGGTGCGGCGGAAAAGCCTCGTTCTTGGTTTGACAAACTCGGCAATTGGGCAAAAGAAGAAGGATTCGGCGGTCTGGCTTACATCGGCTTTACGGCAGAGGGAACTAAAGGCCCCGTTGCCAAGAATTTAACGCCCGAACGCATTGACCAAATCAAGCAAATTACTGATGTCAAAGACGGCGATGTGGTTTTCTTTGTCGCCGGAAAAGGATTGAAAACAGCAAAATTCGCCGGCCGTGTTCGGACAACTTTGGGCGAAGAACTGGGATTGATTGATGCCAATCAATTTATTTTCTGTTGGATTACGGATTTCCCGTTCTACGAAGAAAACGAAGAAACCGGTGCCGTTGAATTTTCACACAATCCGTTCTCGATGCCGCAAGGCGGACTGGACGCTTTAACAACCCAAAATCCGCTGGATATCAAAGCCTATCAATTTGACATGGTATGCAACGGCATCGAAATCCTGTCGGGGGCGATTCGAAACCACCGCGATGATGTGATGTACAAAGCCTTTGAAATCGCGGGATACGGCAAAGAAGTCGTCGAAGCCAAATTCGGCGGCATGTTAAACGCGTTTAAATACGGAGCGCCGCCACACGGTGGGTGTGCTTTCGGGATTGACCGACTGGTGATGTTGTTGGCTGAAGAAGATTATATTCGCGAAGTCATCGCTTTCCCGCTCAATCAACGCGGCCAAGATTTGTTGATGCATGCACCGGGTAACGTGACAGAACAACAACTGCGCGAATTGCATATCAAACTACGGACACCGGAAAAGAAAGATTAACTTTTCATCCCCCGTCACCCGGCGGGGGATTTTTTTCTTGACTCTTTATAAAAAAAGTGTATGATACGCGTGCTGATAGCTCCTTGTCTGTCCATTGGGCCGACTATGCCGCAAGCCTTCATGAAGCGGTTTCATGCAGGGTTTAAACAGCGGCCGAGATATCCAAAAGGAGAAGACTATGTCTTTTTATGAACATGTATTTATTGCACGTCAAGACTTGGCTCCTGCTCAAGTAGAAGAACTCACCAACAAATATGCGGGTGTGATTGAATCGATGGGCGGCAAAGTCACAAAACGTGAAGATTGGGGTTTACGCAACCTCGCTTACCGGATTAAGAAAAACCGGAAAGGTTATTATGTATTGATGAACATCGATGCGCCGGCAGAAGCTGTTAAAGAAATGGAACGTCTGATTCGGATTGATGAAGACATCATCCGTCACCTGACCGTTAAAGTTGAAGAATTGGAAGAAGGGCCGTCCGTTATGTTGACACCTAAATCCAGCAGAAAATCAGAAGATTCTCTGTTAGACCCTGAAGAAAGAGAGGAATTCTAATGCAAGAAGTTCGTCATTCATTCTTTCGTCGTTCAAAGTCCTGCCCGTTTTCCGGCAAGAACGCTTTGACGATTGATTATAAAGATGTTAAATTGTTGTCTCGTTTTATTTCTGAACGCGGCAAAATTGTTCCTTCCAGAATTTCCGCTGTTTCCGCCAAAAAACAACGTGAATTGGCAAAAGCCATTAAACGGGCTCGTTTTTTAGCGTTACTGCCGTTCGTTTCTGGTTCTGAAAACTAGGAGGAAGCTATGGAAGTTATTTTATTAGAACGGATTGAACGTTTAGGTCAAATGGGCGATGTCGTCAAAGTCAAAACCGGTTACGCGCGCAACTATTTGCTGCCGCAAAAAAAGGCTTTGCGTTCGACAAAAGAAAACTTGGCTTATTTCGAAAGCCAAAGAGCTGAATTGGAAGCACGTAACTTAAAACGGCGTCAAGAAGCTGAAAAAGTGGCTGAAACCATGAAAAATTTAGCTGTTGTCTTGGTTCGTCAAGCGGCCGAATCCGGTCAGCTGTACGGTTCTGTAACGGCAAGAGATATTCATGATGCTTTGCGGGATATGGATGTTAAATTGGAAAGACATCAAATTGATTTGCCGCAACCGCTGAAGAATGTCGGTGTGTACGATGTTCGCATTGTTTTGCATCCGGATGTTGCTGAAAAAATCAAAGTAACGGTTGCTCGCAGCCAAGAAGAATCTGTTCGTTTGGCCAATTCTTACAACAACGATTTAGTAAAACCTGTTGAAGTCGAAGAAACAACAGAAGAAGTCGTTGAAGAAAAAACAGAAGAAAAAGCTGAATAATTTGGAATAAACATCTAGCGAACACGTAAAGGAGGGATGTAAAATAGTTCAAGTTATTGTCCGCGAAAACAATGTAGAACAAGCGCTCAAGGCATTGAAAAAGAAAATGCAGCGCGAAGGTCTCTTTCGCGAAATGAAACTCCGGCGGAACTTCGAAAAGCCATCTGAAAAGAAAAAACGTGAAAAAGCAGAAGGCATTCGTCGTGCGCGTAAAATCGAAAGAAAACGGAAATGGTCCGAAGGATACTAATCCGTTTATCAGAAAAGCCGTTCTTATGAACGGCTTTTTTATTGACAAACGTTTTAAAATCTCCTAGAAAAATAGGAGAAGCAGGAGGAATTCAGATGCTATTCATTTACAATAAACACGTTACCCCCCCCCCCCATATAGCTTGTAAAGCAGGTTTTCTCTCACTTTTTCGACATCGGCGATTGGACATTCGAACGGATAACAGCCTGTCCGATGCGAAGATACATGTCGCAAGTGGAAAGGATATGACGGGCAAAGGGTCGCCCCGACCCCCCGCAACACGCGGGGCGACCCTTGTGAATTTTGGTCGATTATTGCACCGGGTACATTTACCGGCCGAGGCGGGCGCGCAGAGAAGGTGTGCCGGCCGGTTGGGACAATTGAACCGATTAACGCCTCACCAATGGGGACACCGTTTCCCATGTCCAACGACCAAAACACCATCGCATTACATAATCGGCGGGGCGCCCGCCCGCGCCCCTTCACCCCGCCGATATCAAGCCGACCACATTTTCCCTCAAACCGGCCGCAGTATGCTGGAAATGCTCGCCGTGCTGGCCATTATGGGCGTGTTAGCCATCGGCGGGATTGCGGCTTATTCGTTTGCTGTGTCTAAACACCGCGCTAACCAAATCTATAATCAAGTCGATTTACGCGCCATCGCTTCTTTCGGTAATCCTTTTGTCAGACAAGCAACAACCGGACAAACTTATCCGTTGGCCGGATTTGACGAAGTCGTCGAAAGCATTACTTACCAACACAAAAAAACAGCCGGCAACGGATATGACATTATTGCCTCTCATGTTCCTGAACGGGTCTGTCGACGATTACAAGACATGACCTTTCCTGTTCCCAAAAGTGTGACGTTAAATGGGGCTGACTTGTCTTCAACATGTGGTTCGGATAATACGTTTGTCTTTTCTTATGACGGATTATCCATCGGCAAACCGTCTAGTGGGGTTGACCCCATAGATTGCACCTGTTCCGGATGCCAATCTTGTGAAAGCGGCGTCTGTCGAGATAATGACAATTTATGCGGGCCGAAGGAAGTGTGTGTATCGGGGACGTGTCAATGTGCGCCCGGTTACACGGAATGCCGGGGGAGCTGTTATACCGCATGTGCTGACGGATTTATGCGTGATCCCGTTTCCTGCGATTGTGTGTGTGAACCGCAAGATTGTCCCGAGCATGCTTCATGGGATAGTTCAACATGTTCGTGTGTGTGTGAAGACGGTTATGAAATGTGCAATGGAGCATGTCATCCAGTATGTGACGGTTCCGGGATGACGGGTTCCCGAGACCCGGACACCTGTGCTTGCACATGCATTGAAGGCACGGATGCCGCCACATGTGCTTGTCCTGCCGGGTACATTTATGTCAATGGTCAGTGTCAACGATTCGAGTGCAGAGGTGGCCCCACGAGTTATAACTGCTATATCAATGAATTATTGTGTGGATATAATTGTGATTCTCTCGGACACAACTGCTCTAGCGGAACATGCTATGCCGATGAATGTCCCGATGAATTTGATTTTCAATTCATCCCGTCTCCATGGCAAACATCCGGCGGATACAGATACGGGTGCAAAGTTCCCGGAAAAGAATGTTACAAAATAACACCTACTGACAACCGCACCTTTTGCTTTGCGTCGACAGGCATCTATCCATGTTGTACCGCAAACGTAAACGGTGCCTGTGTGACCGGTCTATGCGACAACAATCTATGCCCGGCCGGTTCAACGTTGCTTCACGGAACAACGGCTACCTACCCTTATTTCCAATATGGCGGCTGCTTATTTGAAAATGGCGTAAAGTGTTATCCGACAAATGAAACACAAACGCTTTGGAATTGTCAAGCATCAACCGGCGTTACATGTGATACTGCCTGTACTAATCCGCCGGAATGTAATGGAAACTGTGCCGAAAATATGTGCTTGGACGGTCAAACGTATGACCCCGAAACCGGTTATTGTTGTAAAGGAGATATCTGTTGCGACTATAATCATGACACGCACAAAGAATGTTACAAAGGAAACACACGTTGTGCCACTCGTTGCAATGTTACACAGCCCGAAAAGTGTGAGTATGGGAATTGCGCTGACCCGGGATGTGCTGCGTTTGGCATGACGTATGGGTATATAGAAACTGAAAAAGTATGGGGATGTTTGGATTCCGATTTGGGAATATCCGGCATGGCTTGCCATTACCTCTCCGACTACAAACCGGCAAGATGTCTTTTCAACAAAAAAGTATGCGGACTTCGGTGTAACTATGACGGTTCTGATTGTAAGCAAGTGTACATGTCCGAATGCATGCCTGTCGGAGAGTGTCTCCAAAACGGCGCTTTAGTCGACGGATGTATTTGTAATACAACAACGGGACAAGTCACCACGATTGGGGATAAATCTTATTGCTGCCCCGCCGGTCATATCTACACAAACGGCGGATGTACGTTAACGACCTGTGATGATGGCCAGATTGCCGATGAAAACGGGATTTGCCGAGACGCTTGTGAAAACAATGCCGAAGTCACATCAACATGTGTTTGCGGCGGCTCAACGCATACAGACAAATTCAATCGCACAATTTGTTGCGACGCCAATCATGCATGGGATGAAACCACAGAAACGTGCGTATAAATTTCTTTACAGAAAAACAAACAACAAATAAAGCCCTAATGCCAACCGATAAACCATAAAGACGAAAAAGGATTCGGTTTTGACCCATCGCATCAAAAAAGAAACGGCCATCAATCCGCCGATAAAAGAAAAGAAAATCCCCCAACCGAAAGTCGGATTAAGAACATCCCATTTATTTTCCAAAAACAACTTACCGATGTGCCAAATCGCCGCCGCCGCAATGACCGGAACAGACAGCATCATGGAAAATTGAGTCGCTGCCGTTCGTTTCATTTGACACAACCGGCCAGCCGTCATAGTAATCCCGGAACGGCTGACTCCGGGAACCAACGCTAAACATTGCGCAACACCGATGAATAAAGCATCTTTTTTCGTCATGGTTTGAATTTCTTTTTGCGACGCGCTGTTACGATCAGCCAAATACAAAACCACCCCGAAAACCATCAATGTTCCGGCAATCAGAACCGGAGACCGGAAAACAGTTTCCACAATCTGTTCCAAAAAGAAACCGACAATCAAGGCCGGCACCGTTGCAATACATAAATGAATAAATAAATTTTGAGCAGGCCCTTTTTTATAAAATCCCCATAGAATATTCCAAAAATCGCGCCCGAAGTAAACCAAAACAGCCGCCAATGTTCCGACATGCAACCCGATATCCATTGCGATTCCCTGATCCGGCCAATGCAACAGTCTTGGAACCAAAATCAAATGAGCCGAAGAACTAATCGGCAAAAATTCTGCAATGCTCTGCACCAAAGCCAAAACAAACGTCTGCAACATCATTTTCTATGTCCTTTTACATATGAGGCTATATTTTCAAGATTTTTTATGTTATAACAGACTTTCCATAGAAGATAAAGAGAAATCATGAACCGGATTTATTCACTTATCAAAGACCTCTTTTTAGCCGAACAAGATCGATGGAATTTATGGTTACCCGTTGCTTTCGGTTTGGGCATCGCCCTTTATTTTATCTTGCCGCAAGAACCGTTTTGGGCTTTGGGGCCATTGTTGTTTTTGCTGTGTTTGTCCGGTTTTCTTCTGACGCGGAAAAATATCTTTTTATATTGTTTCTTTTTAGCCCTCTGTTTTACCACCGGCGGTTTTGCCCTTATTCAGACAAAAGCCCATTTAGCGGCAGCCCCTCGTTTATCCAAAAATATTCATTTTGTTTGGGTCGAAGGAACAGTTGATCAAGTCGAACTTTATCCAAACGCACGGCGGATTACATTAAGCGATGTCTTCATCGATCGAATCACGCCCGAAAAAACACCGAAACGCGTCCGCATCCGCGCAAACGGTTTATCTCCTGTCATTCATAAGGGAGATCGCATTGAAATCCGAGCCAACCTCATGCCGCCGGGGTTGCCGACAGAACCGGGCGGATATGCTTTTTGCCGTCCGTTGTGGTTCAGTCGAATCGGCGCAACCGGATATGCAACCGGTCAACCTGTTATTTTACAAAAAAGCAATGCTTCGTCATGGACGGATTTATTTGAAACGTTACGCCAAAAAATAGGCAATCGTATCCGAGACGTTTTGCCGCCGGAACAAGCCGGTGTCGTTTTACCGCTTGTTATCGGATCCGGTACATCAATTTCCCAAAAAACATACAACCACTATCGAGACGCCGGCATTGCGCATGTGTTATCGGTTTCCGGGTTGCACATGATGTTGATTGCCGGCTTGGTTTTTGCTTTTACACGCTTTTTCTTAACCTTGTTTCCGGCCGTTGCATTAAGAATAAACACCAAAAAGACGGCTGCCGTTATCGCTTTAATCATAACTTTTTTATATTTGATGATTTCGGGATTGGCCGTTCCCGCTCAACGCTCTTACTGGATGTTATTTGTTGTCTTCACTGCCGTTCTTCTGGATCGTCAAGCTTTATCCGTCCGAAATGTTTGTTGGATTGGTTTTTTCATTTTGCTTTTCAAGCCCGAAAGCTTGGTAACCGCCAGCTTTCAATTATCTTTCGGAGCTGTTTTAGCCCTAATTTGCGCTTATGAAGCGTTGAAAAAGCCGGTTCAAATTTATCTGCACAAACAAAAAAATAAATTTGTCCGGTGGGTTATCGGGCTGGCATTCGGCTTTTTAATCACCAACATCGCCGCCGGATTGGCAACGGCTCCGATTGCCGTTTATCATTTCTACAGATATCCCAACTATGGGATTTTGGGAAACTTTTTAACATCTTCTTTGTTTGGTATCCTTATTATGCCTTTACTCCTTATCAGCGTATTGTGCATGCCGTTCGGATGGGATGTTTATCCGTTAAAAGCGGCCGGTTTCTTTTTGGATTTAGTGGCGGATATAACAGCTTGGATTGCCGGCCTGCCGAAAGCTTCCGTTTTGGTACCGGCTTTGCCGACTTGGGGATTTGCCTGTTTCATTTTGGGCGGCCTTTGGGTGTGCTTGTGGAAAACAAAAATCAGAGCTTTGGGATTGTTATTTTTGATTATCGGTGCTTTTTCGTTTCTCGGACACACAACGCCGGATCTTTTCATCAGTCAAGGCGGCCGCCTTATCGGCTTGCAAGAAAACGGACATTTTTCATTCTCCACGCACAGGCGCGAAAAAAGAACGCGCCAATCTTGGATGGAACGCAACGGATTTAATCCGACGGATCCTATTGATTTAATCGAAACCCCGTCTGTCGAACTGAAAGGATATCATATTGCATTGACGCCCGACGCTTGTGCCGGAGCCGATATTGCCGTTTTGCCGCAAAAAGAAACACCCACATGTGAGGCGCCTTTGATTTTAGATTATAAAACCCTTTGGAATAAAGGAGCACACACGCTTTTTCTGACCCCAACCGGTATTGATGTTCGAAATGCGGCCGATACAATGGGAATGCGATTATGGCATCCGAATGTTCAAGCGCCTTTTTTACTTGATTTTTTCATGAACACGCTTATAAATAAAGAAAAGGAACAATAAAAGGAGCCATCAATGACAAAATACATTTCTTTATGTTTAGGGTTCATGTGTGCAGTTGCTTTAACAGCGTGTTTTAATTCGACACAAATCGAACCCTCCTACAGAACCGAAACCACAACGGCTGCCGGCGGGTTGCAACCTCCGCCCAGTTTTGCCCAATTCAAAGAAATTCCCATTCCGGAAAAAGCAACAATGGACTTAAAAAGAACGCTTTTGTTCGGAAATGAACCGCTGATTGGCCGGTTGGTCTTTTCCGCCCCGTATAACCAAACAAGCGTTTTTGACTTTTACATGCTGGAAATGCCTAAATTCGGGTGGAAAGAAATCACTATGATTCGTTCGCAAAACAGTGTCTTAACTTTTGCCCGCGACAACCGCATCGCCACCATTCAATTAAGCTCAACAACCGGCGGCGGAACAGATGTTTTATTCGATATTTCGCTCGGCAAGAGCACACAACAATTTTAACCGATTGCTTTGTTTCCAAAAGCCCCGACATTTCGGGGCTTTTTTGCATACAATCTGCTTCATTTTAAAATAATTTCGATAAATATTGACAAAACACACTAAATGACTTATATTGGTACCAATGGGCTTTTAAAATGTCATTTAGGGAATTAAAAATGATAAACAACACAAATTTTAAAAAAAACGCACTGGGTTTCGTTCGTCAAAAAATCGACGAAGTTATCACAGATGAAGAAAAAGGATTAATTGCCATTTCCGGCGATGAAAAAGAAGCAACGGCACAAAGGCTGCGTTTAGTCCGGCAATTGCTTCCGGTATCTCTTTCGGACAAGGTTCCGACGCAACAGTTGCAACAGTTGATTGAAGTTCGGCGGAACTTGGAAACACTTAATTTAGCCGGCCGAGAAGACATTGTCAGCTTAAAAGATGTTTGGATTCCGCCATCGGTTAAAGCCATTAATTTAGAGGGCTGTGTTAATTTGGTTGAAATCTGTAAAACGCCGGCGCATGTCAAAGGACTGAAACTGGCTCAAACGGCCGTTCGTGATTTTCGCACTTTGTCTGATTCGGTTTGTGAATTGGATCTCCGCCGGATGCAAGAACCTATTTTATGGTCTTCTTTTGCAAACAGAACGCCTGATAACCCGCTGGATATTTTAATCAACATGCGCGGTGAACGGGCTTTGTACAGCATACCCGATCGGATTAATATTATGCTCAAGAATCAAGAACCCGGCGGATTAAACCTTTATATCGAGGGTGGTCTTTTTGCATCAAAAGAATTTATTTATTTGCAAGAATTCATTTATTCGGATCCGACAGTTGTTGCGCATCATCAACAAACAAAGAAAGCATTACAAAAACAATATTTTGAAAAAACAGCGCATCAGATTGCTTAAAAAAAATCCCCTCGCCGGCGGCGGGGGGATCTTTTTATCAAGAAGCCGTTCCGGATTGAACGGGCACTGTTTCAATCACCCAGATATTGGTCGGGGCATAAAAGTAAGAAAATGAAAACAGTGAAAATAAATAGGCGACAATTGCAATAATGCGCAAAATCGGGCTTGGCACAAAAGGAATGCCTTGTGCATCCGTTCCGACAAAGCAAATTTCCAAAAAGACCCAAATGCCGACGATGAGCAACGGAATAAACAAAAAGACCGCAGCAAACAACGTCATCAACAATTGAATTAATCCGCGCCAAATATAGCCCGCATAAAAGTTATGAATACCTAAAAAACCAAAGAAAAATGCTAACAATAAATAAACGGCAGCACTTTTCTGTTTTCCGACAGCCGGCGACGCCGACACCACAACGTCTTCGTCTTCGACAACTGCCGGTTTTTGTGTACGATTATTTTTTTTCATAAATCCCCCTTTTCTCATTTCTCTTTAATGGAAATAGGGATTTTAAAACGGGCTGTCAAGTTGTGAACAGCCCGTTTTCATTTAATTGAATTTAACGCCTTTGGCATCTTTGTCGATAACAATCATTTCGACGATAACCCAAACAAAAACAACCAACAGCGGAATAATGAGCCAAAATAACAACAACGTTATCAGCAATTGAGCTACCCCGCGCCCGATATAACCGGCGTAAAAGTTATGAATACCCAAGCCCCCTAAAAACAAAGCCAACAAAATGTAAATGATACGGCTTTTGGGTGTATCCGATGCATTCACAAGATTATTTTGAAGAAGAGCCTTTTTCTGTTCTTCAAATTCGGCGTCCGTAATAACGCCTTTTTTCTTCAAATCAGCCAATTTTTCCAAATCTGTAATATTATCCATTCAAATTCTCCTTTGCCTAAAACGGTACGACATACCCATTGATGTCTCTGCTGACACCATACATAAAATTTCCGTCAATTTCAATGCTTTTTATTCGGCTAATACGGAATTCTTACATAAACACGTGAGTCTGTTCCCGTTAAAATCAGCGCATCCGATGATTGTTCCCGGACAAGAGCCGCGGATTGTTCGTCTTTAAACGTCATGACAGTCACAAGCTCCGTGCCTTGATCAATAAAATAAAAATCTTGAGCCAACGCATCGGGAACCTCTTCATCAATCAGCTCGGAACAAGGCACCGTATTAACGCTTCCGTCCGAAAATGATGCTTGAGCGGTAACCGCACACATCATCATGTAATCCAAAGACGCATTTGCCTGATATTTTTTCATAGCTTGCGTATATCCCGCAATCCCACCGATGATAAAGACGGTCAACACAGGCAATAACAGTAAAATCAACAAAATTGCCGTTAAAACACCTCTTAACACGGGAGCCGGCGTCAAAGGCATGCCACGAACATCCGTTTTTGTTACAATCATTTCGACGATAACCCAAATGCATACACCGAATAATGAAATTAAAAGAGAAAACGGTGATAAAAGGGTCAATATCAATTGAATCAAACCGCGAACCCACCGGCCGACATAAAAGTTATGAACGCCGAAAACACCTAAAAGAAAAGCCAAAACAAGGTAAACAGCACCTGATTTTTGTATTTGAACTTGCTTGGCCTGTATCTGGGCAGACAAAAGCGCTTTTTTCTGTTCTTCAAATTCGGCATCCGTAATGACACCTTTTTTCTTTAAAGCAGCTAATTTTTCCAAATCTGTCAACGCATTCATTTTGCTCTCCTGTTTTAATAAGACAAAGTTGCCTTTATTTTTAAAGAAAATCATAAAAAAGTAAAGCTTTTTTATTTTTTGCTTGCCAACTGCGGAAATTTTATGTATAAGTAAGTCACTTTTGGATGGGTGGCCGAGTGGTTGAAGGCGCACGCCTGGAAAGTGTGTTTAGGTCTAAAGCCTAACGGAGGTTCGAATCCTCTCCCATCCGCCATAAAAATCAAGCACCCGGCTGGGTTTTTTTTTATGGGAGAGGAGAAGAAGCGACGTTTCCGGCAACAGCCGGCGGAGGTTCGGTGGCCGTCAGGACACGACGTCCGACAGGACGATCCCAAAGGGATGAGCGACAGCGAACAATCTCTCCCATCCGCCATAAAAATCAAGCACCCGGCCGGGTGTTTTTTTATGGGAGAGGAGAAGAACCGACGTTTCCGGCAACAGCCGGCGGAGGTTCGGTGGCCGTCAGGACACGACGTCCAATAGGACGATCCCGAAGGGATGAGCGACAGCGAACAATCCTCTCCCATCCGCCATGTGAACCGTTCTTGCAAAATGACTGTTTTTCTTTATTTTATAAATACTTATATATCCTTAAACCAAAATTGTAAAAAGCACTCAAAAATATCTTCAGATCGAACCAGAAAAATTGAAACTCTTTATTTATCAATGAATTATAAAAGTTCAAATCCTGTACACTTTCCAGAATTAGAAAAATGACCCCTTTTTTCATTTTATAAAAAGTTAAAGCTATCTTTGTTAATGCTAATGAGTAAGACCAAACAGTGAATCTGTACAGAGTTAGTATGTACAATAGTGCCTCATAGCAAAAAGGATATAAAAGGTTAAAGATCTCCTTGATTTTTAAGGAGAATTCAGTCATAATAAGCATAGACAGAGGATAAAATGACCACACCAGAAGAATTAGCACGAGAGAAAATAGATATTCAGCTGCAAGAAGCAGGATGGGTTATACAAAATCGTGATAATTTTGACCGTACTGCTAGTTTAGGTGTTGCTGTTCGCGAATTTTTGATGGATGACAATACAGAAGCTGACTATCTTTTGTTTGTGGCTGGGAAAGCTTGTGGTGTGATTGAAGCCAAAAAAGAAGGTGAATCTTTAAGTGGAGTCGAAAATCAATCCAAAGGATATTCATGCCATTTACCAGAATATGTCAAAAATTGGCAAATACCACTTCCATTTATTTATGAAACAACCGGTGTAGAGACATATTTTCGGGATGGGCGGGATACAAACTCTCGGTCACGGAAGGTTTTTGCTTTTCATAGGCCTGAAACATTATTGGCTTATTTGGAAGATAATGATACTCTTCACAATCGTTTGAGGCAATTTCCTGTTTTAAATACAGAAGGATTGCGTGAATGCCAAGTAGAAGCTATTTGTGGTTTGGAAAAATCTTTTTCTGATGGAAATCCACGTTCTCTGATTCAAATGGCTACGGGTGCTGGAAAAACTTATACAGCCTGTAACTTTGTTTATCGCTTGCTGAAATATGGCAAAGCAAGGCGTATTTTGTTTTTGGTGGACAGAAATAATTTAGGTCGCCAAACTAAAAAAGAATTTGAAAATTTCCGCCCTCGGGAAGAAAAACGTCCCTTTACGGAAATGTATATTGCACAGCATTTACAAACAAATGCAGTTGATAAAGATGCTAAGGTTGTTATTACGACTATTCAGCGTTTATATTCTATGCTTCGTGGGGAAGCAGAGTATGATGGGCAAAACGAAGAAGTTTCCGCTTATGAATTAGGTTCGGCCGGTCGTCCAAAGGAAGTAACCTATAATGCCAAATTACCGCCAGAATATTTTGATTTTATTATCACCGATGAGTGTCACCGCAGTATTTATGGTGATTGGCGACAGGTTTTGGAATATTTTGATGCCTTTATTATCGGACTCACAGCTACTCCTTCCAAGCAAACCTTTGGATACTTCAATAAAAACATCGTGTCGGAATATCCCTATGACCGGTCTGTAGCAGATGGTGTAAACGTAGACTATCAAATTTTACGGATTAAGACACAAGTCTCCGAAAATGGTGGCAAATTGGATAAAAGTTTCCCGGTTCCTGTTCGAGAAAAGAAAACACGTCGGGTATTTTATGAACATTTGGATGAGGATAAAGAATATCAGAAAACAGACTTAGATCGTTCTGTCCTAGTTCCCAATCAAATTCGGACAATTTTGGAATGTTATAAGCAATCTTTGTGGACAGATTTATTTCCAGATCGAGAGCCGACTTGGGTGCCAAAGACCCTTATTTTTGCTAAAGATGATAATCATGCAGAAGAAATTGTACGAATTGCCCGTGAAGTTTTTGGTCAAGGAAATGAGTTTTGTAAAAAAATTACCTATAATGTCACTGGTGAAAAGCCAGAGGAATTGATTAAAGAATTCCGTGTATCGCCTATGCCACGCATAGCGGTGACTGTTGATATGATTGCAACCGGTACAGATATTAAGCCGTTGGAAGTCATTATCTTTATGCGGGATGTTCGATCTTCTCTGTATTATGAGCAAATGAAGGGCCGCGGTGTTCGTTCCATAAACCTGACGGATTTGCAGCAGGTAACTCCAAATGCCAAAGGAAAAGCTTTCTTTTACTTAATTGATGCGGTAGGCGTTACAGAAAGTCATAAAACGACCTCTCAACCTTTGGAAAGAAAACGTTCTGTCTCCTTGAAAAAATTGTTGGAGCAAATTGCTCTGGGTAAATCGGATGATGCAACCCTGTCCACTATCGCGGGTCGTTTAGTGAACATAGATCGCAATTTAGAACCTGCCGACAAGGAGAAAATCAAAAAATTGACATCTGGCAAACAACTGACCAGGATATCTGCCGAGATTTTGCAGACAATTGATAGTGATTTTGTGGCGAATAAGACACCAAAAGAAATTGAACAAGCAAAAGAAGATGTTTTGAAACCGTTTAACAGTCCTATTTTCCGACAAATATTATTAGATATGGCGGGACGTTCGCAAATTTACATTGATGAAATCACAACGGATGAGGTTATCAGTGTGGACAAAAACCTGAAAAAAGCACGGGAGATAACCGCAAGTTTCAAAGAATATATTGAAAATAATAAAGATGAAATTGATGCCTTGGGGATTATTTATAACGCCTCGTATCAAAAAACACCATTGCAGTATATAGGATTAAAGGAGTTGCAGGATAAGATGATTGAATCTCGGCCACCTTTAACGACGGCAGAATTGTGGCGAGCTTATGAGTTGTTGGAAAAAAGCAAAGTGCAACATGTCTCTAAGCCGGATAAGTTGCTGACGAATTTGGTGCAGTTGGTGCGTTTTGCGATTGGTCAAGATGACCGGCTTGAAGATTTTGGAACAGTTGCTAATGCCCGATATGAATTATGGTTGGGACGGCAGCTAAAGAAGGGAATTCATTTTACATCAGAGCAACGGGCATGGTTAAATCGGATAAAAGATTACATCGTGGCCAACGCATCCATTACACGTCAAGACATTCAAACGGCCTTTGATGAAAACGGTGGTATTTTAAAGGTTATCAGCCTGTTCGGCAATCAGGCAGACGAGCTATTGAAAGATTTAAGTTTGGCATTGGTAGTATAGGAGAAAGGATAGAATAATATGGAAACAGAGTTTAAATTATCGGGAGTGCGCTCTCTTATTATTTATGATTTAAAACCAAATGATATATCAGCACAAGACATTGCAGATAAAAGTAATGCCTTATTCACACGAATAAAATTTTCCGAAACAGAAACATATACATTCCCCTCAACTGTGTTAAAAGCTAATTTGTCTAGAGACGAAGCAAAAAAAGAATTTTATCGTGCTTTTAATGCAACTGGCAGTAAAGCAAAAATATCAAAATTACTAATATGCGAAATTAAGGATAAAAGTGGATATATTATGGAGTTAAGATAATGAATAATATACCTGTTTTGGATAAAGATTTATTAGAAATAGAGCCCCAAACCTCATTAAAGGATGATGCTTTGAAGGTTTGGAATTTAATAGGGGTATTTCTTAAAAAATATGGAGGATGGTTTACTTTTCTTATTCCTATTATTTTATCTATTTATCTCTATTATGTGGATAGTCCTTCTTTACAATATGATTCTTGGACACAGACTTTTGTATCTAAAAACAGATTAGGAAACGAGTTATCTAAATCATTCGAAATTATCTTAAATGGAAGAAAATATGATAAGTTATATCTAAGTACAATCATAATAGAAAACACCGGTTGGAAAGCTATTGATGGAAAAGATGTATCCCCATTAGATGCGGATCCAATTAGGGTTGTTGTCCCAGATGAAATTAAACCTTTTTTACCTTTTAAAAATGAATTAACTTCTAAGTCAATACACTTAGAAACTATCTTACGAGGTCAAGAAATTCTTTTAAAATTTAATTATCTTAATCCTTCAGATAAAATATCAATTTCTTTTTTACATGAAGAGTATCCGGATAATTTTTCAAATCATGATATAAAAGTAATAGGGAATGCTAAAAATCTTAGGCCAATCAAAGAGAAGCCTTCTTACAGGTATCAATTGTATGTAAAAATGGGGATAATAACAGGAATATATTTTGTCGTTTGTCTTATATATGGCTTGTTTCGAATTAAAAAATATAAAAAGCGTAAGGAAAAGGAAAATAAAAGAACAGAGTACATAAAACGTCAGCATGAAGAAATCGTACAATTAACTCAACAACTAAAGAGTAAGGATGAAACCATTAAACAAAAAGAGATATTTTCTAATACATTAATTGGTGCTTTATTGATAATAAAGCAGTGTCTACAAAATAAAGAACCTGCAGACAAAATTTTTCATATAATAGATGCCTTAACACAGGATGCTTAAAAAAATGACAAATAAATTGCCGGTGGGGTGGTGTGAATGCAAATTGGATGACTTCGTTCAAATTTTAGATTCCGAACGGAAGCCCATCAATGCAAATGAACGGGATGAACGATTAAAAAAGGCTGAAGGGAAACCTTTATATCCATACTATGGAGCCACCGGACAAGTTGGATATATTGATGACTATCTGAGTGATGGGGAATATGTCCTTTTGGGTGAAGATGGAGCTCCTTTTTTGGATCCATTTAAAAACAAAGCATACATTGTCAATGGAAAATTTTGGGTAAATAATCACGCTCATATCTTAAAAGGTTTTGGTAGTATATCAAATCAATTTATTTGTTACTGGTTAAATTCAGTTTCTTACAGACCGTATGTTTCTGGAACTACACGTTTGAAATTAAATCAAGCAAAAATGAAAGAAATAGCTTGTAATCTTCCACCATTGAATGTGCAGAAGAGGATTGTGGCGAAGATTGAGGAAGTCTTTGCGAAGGTGGATGCCGGGGTGGAAAAGTTAAAATCTGTGGCCGAGGATTTGAAAAAATATCGCCAATCCGTCCTCCATTCCGCCTTTACCGGCAAACTCCACAAAACAACGGATTGGAAACAAGTCCAATTGAAAGACGTGTGTGAAGTTTTAGGGGGGTATGCATTTAAAAGTACAGATTTTAGTGAATTTGGATACCAAATATTAAGGATGGGAAATATAAAACCTTTTACGTTGAATTTAAATGAGAAACCAGTATACATAAATAATCTTAATAAAAATCTTGTTGATAAATATTTATTACAAACTAATGATATTGTTATTACATTAACAGGTACAAGAAGAAAAAGGGATTATGGCTACGTTGTATTAATTAAAGAGGATAAACATCTTTTGTTAAATCAGCGTTTGGCAAGAGTCAGACCCTTAAAAAATATTAATGCTCTTTATTTGGCTTATGCATTACAGAGTGAACCATATCAAACACAATTCTTTTCATATGAAACTGGAAATGTGGGACAAGGTAATGTTAGTATGAAAGCTTTGACTGATGAAAAAATTTTTATCCCTTCTCTTCCTGAACAAGAAAAAATTGTGGAAGGAATCGAAAAGCGGTTTGCTGTGGCGGATAAGTTGGAAGAAGCTGTATCCAATTCTTTGAAACAGGCCGAAGAATTAAAACAATCCATTTTGAAAAAAGCCTTTGGAGGTCGTTTGGTTCCGCAAGATCCAAATGATGAACCCGCTCAAATTCTGTTAGATCGTATCAAAGCCGAAAAATCCACCCAACTCAAAAAAAGGAAGAGAAAATGAACTCATCTAATTTAGTCACAAAAGTTTGGAATTATGCCAGTGTATTGGCTCAATCCGGTGTAGGTTATACCGATTATGTATCTCAATTAACTTATCTTTTGTTCCTGAAAATGGATGAAGAACGCACCACTTTATTGGGTGAAACATCCCTGATCCCCGATGATTGCAAATGGAAGACCCTTATCCCATTAGCCGGTGTTGAATTGGCTAATCATTATCAAGAAATTTTAAGCACTCTTTCCAAAAAGTATGGTATTATCGGAACAATTTATAACAAAGCCAGCAATAAAATTTCAAATCCTGCAAATTTGTCGCGTTTAATATCCTTAATCAACTCGGAAACTTGGCTGGGTATGGATGTGGATGTTAAAGGGGAAATATATGAAGGATTGTTGCAGAAAAATGCCCAAGAATCCAAAGCCGGTGCCGGTCAATACTTTACGCCCCGTCCTTTAATTCGCGCTATGGTAGAAGTCATGCGTCCAACACCAGACATGACAGTTTGTGACCCAGCCTGTGGAACCGGGGGTTTTTTATTGGCTGCCTATGATTACATGAAAAAACAAACAAATGACCGGGCTAAGATTAAAGATTTAAAAGAAAGTAAGTTCTTTGGAAGCGATATTACACCTTTGGTTGTCAGTTTGTGCGCTATGAATATGTACTTGCATGGAATTGGTGGAAATAGGTCTCCGGTAAAGGAAGCAGACTCGCTTATGAGCGCTGGAACGGAGCGTTATGATATGGTATTAGCTAATCCACCTTTTGGCAAGAAAGGTGGGCTGAAAGTCATGGGTGAAGATGGAACAGTGACCACAGAAAAGGAAGATTATAATCGTGATGATTTTATTGCTACGACTTCAAACAAGCAAATCAACTTTTTACAACATATCATGACAATTTTAAAGATGAGTGGTCGTGCAGCTGTGGTTGTTCCGGATAATGTCTTGTTTGAAGGGGGAGCCAGTGAAAAAGTCCGTAAGCGGTTATTGAATGAATTTAACCTGCATACGATTTTAAGGTTGCCTACCGGTATTTTTTATGCTCAAGGGATAAAAGCAAATGTATTGTTTTTTGATAAATTTCCGCCATTGGAAAATGATCACCGAACAAAAGATGTTTGGATTTATGATTACAGAACAAATGTAAACTTGACCTTGGTAACAAATTCTTTAACCGATGAACATTTGAAAGATTTTGTGAAATGTTATCATGCTGAAGATGTCTCCCAACGAGTTGAAACAGAACGGTTTAAGAAGTTCATTTATGATGAAATTATCAAACGCGACAAAACAAATTTGGATATTACTTGGTTAAAAGATGAAAGTTTAGAAAGCTTGGAAAATTTACCGGAACCAGAAGTTTTAGCCCAAAATATTATCTCTGAATTGGAAAGCGCTTTGGCCGATTTTCGGGAATTGGTTGAGGTGTAAAAATGGAGCATCTAGAAATAGATTCTACTCTTGTAGCCCAAAGCGAGGCTACAATGTTTCAGTATATTGCAAACTCCATTAAAACAGTACAACGAGTGTATACACGAGATAAAGCAGAAATGCTCTCAAATTGGGAATATCGACGTGAAGAAGCTTATAAAACGTTTATACTGCTTTATCAAAATAATCGTTTCTATGATGCTATGATGGAGAGTGGTTATATTTTAGAGCTTTCCGCTTTGATTTATGATATAAACAATACAACAACGGTTGATCCATATAATAAACATCTTATTATGTACTCAATCTCTAGTATTGTTAGAATATTAATGAAACTTAATTTGCCTCATATGCCCATCGATGCGGAGATGCAATATTTGTATGCAACACATTTAGCTATTTTAGAAAAAGCAGGAACAATTTTATTACGGAAGAATTATCAACTATCAGATGTTATAGAAGTGCTTAAAGATCCAAATATATCAAGTAATAAGAAGTTAGAACTTATCAAGCGTTCATTCAAAACCCCTTCCATAGATGCACAAATTATAAATTTTTTGAAATATATTAAAAAGAAAATTCAAATTACCAATAATACAGAAATCAAAGGGAATGAAAACCTTTTTCGTTTGGGATATGAAACGTATTGTACCTTAAAGCATAATGGTATCGGAGCTTTTGAATTTGACGATCTATATTTGAAACATACAAGTCTGTTTTTAATCTATTGCATTAGAGTATTTGAAATAATCGGACAATAGTTTTATTAGGTGCTCATTATAGTTTCAGATAGGAGATTCTTATGCCTTAAATTTATATCACTTTTTTCTGGTGGAGAAAAAGTAGAATCTTTCTTTTATGAAATGATGAAAATTCAGAAAATGTTGGTCCGTATTTCATTTAGTACTCTTTGCCATAAAAATGTTCTCCTGATATCCACCATACCCCCCGCTTTTCAAAATGCCTTTTTAACGCCTTTACCGCCTACCCTTTCGGTTATCTTTAAAAAAGTCAGTCGGCGCCCTAAAATAAAAAAGGAACAACTTAAAAAAGGAGAAAATCATGTTCGGATGGGCCATCACGTTTTTAGTTATAGCGATTATCGCTGCTGCCTTAGGATTCGGCGGATTAGCCGGAACAGCCGCATGGGCTGCTAAAATCGTTTTTATTGTCGGTTTGGTTTTATTTGCCTTAAGCCTTATTTTCGGCCGGCGCAGAAACGGATAAAAAAGCTTGCTTTAACAGTCATGATATCTTATCCTTTGTCAGGAGGATGTCATGACTTTTTTTGAACAAGTTTACGCTATCGTTGAACAAATTCCGAAAGGAAAAGTCGCCACCTACGGGCAAATCGCTTTTTTAATCGGACACCCTCGTTCAGCGCGAATGGTCGGATATGCTTTGCATGTCAACCCGAAACCGGGCATCATTCCATGCCACCGTGTCGTTAATCGTGAAGGACGTGTCGCTCCCGGATTTGCATTCGGCGGCCCCGGAAAACAAGCTCAATTGTTGGCCGAAGAAGGGATTATTTCTTCCCCCGACGGGTATGTCGACTTAAATCAATATCTGTGGTGTCCTTCATCTTAATCACGCTCGAATTGGCATTCCCGCCGACGACGTTGTTGCCACTGTCCGAATCTCCGCATCATTTGTTCCTTGTCCGACGGCGGCAAGTCAGATAAACGCCGATAAGCTTCTTCTTGAACAGATTGCGGTTGGCGCGCTAAAATTTGATAAGCCTTTTCCTGCATATCAAATGACAAACCCAGCACACAATGCAATGCAACCGGCGGCACACGTTCTATTTCCTCTATTGGACACAAGTCCACCCGAACGTAACGGATGGTTGGCGGAATATCTTCCAAAGCATGAACCGGCGCACAAGAAATATCCAACTCCCGACAAGCTTCCGGCAGCCCTTTTGTTGTGGTTAAATCCGTCATGGCTAAACACAAGCTTTCACACGCTTTAAAATCCGCTAAACAAATACCGCCTTTGACCCCACCTTTTTTCAAAGAAAACCGCCGAACCGAAGTAGGCATTCCGGACAACGAAGACAAAACATTATATCCGCTTTCAATTTCTTGAACCCCTTGTGCCATGTCCGCCAGATTCCGAATGCCTGTCTGACTTATTTTAAGAGTCCGGCAAACGGGCATCCCTTTTAATGATGTCAAATCTTTGTTATCCGACACATCAAAACAATCAACAGTGACACGAGATAAATCCGGCAGCTCTTTTAATCCCATCCCGGCAAAAGATAATTGCCCCGGCACATGAATAAAACCGTCTGCCGTGCGCGTATAAGGAATTTTCAATCCATCCAAAATCAATTCCGGCGTCGGATGTTTGTATGTCCAAAGAACCGTCGATAAATCATCCGTATGCATTTCTTTAGGCAAATGATAAACAGCCTCCATCGGGTCATTAAAATGCTCTGTTACAAAAGTTTGAACTTGATCTTCGAACCCGGCCGTTACCTCGCCTTTGATACGACCCAATCGATAAACGACTTTGCCGCTTTCATGAAAATACGGTTTTAAAATAACACGGCATTTGGGAATGAAGTCTTGATCCAACCCATATACGACAATAGAGCCGCGGCCGATTTCCTGTTTAATATATTTGAAATTTTCCCCCACCGCCGACAAACAAAAAGATTCATGCCCGGCAGAACGCATCCATTCTTTATACGTTGACAAAGTCGCAATTTCATACGGATTACGCGTAAACATAATTGTTTTAAACGGCGTTTGCTCCGGCAGAATTTCGCGCCCTGTTGTCGTTACTTTCAAAGAAATATTTTTGGTTTGTTCATAAAATTGAGCCACTCGACACACATTTGTTTCAAAAGAATCTTCCGGATGCACTTCCAACTCATGCGCCAAACGATAAAACAAAAACTCATCCCGAAGCGTCATAAAGAAATCTTTATTGCGTGTCGCTTTTTCACGCATTCTTTGGGATTTTAAAGTCTTATAAGCATCATAATTTTTCTGTTTAAATGTATCCAAAAGCGCTTCATCCGTTAAATCAAACGAATCAAATCCGGCGGCAAGCCGATGAAGCACTTGCGCCCGTTGCATCAAAAAAGCATTCAATCGGAACGTTTGAACGCTCCGGCCGTTAAAGTAAGACAACGTCGGGATTTTACCGTTCTTAACCAATTGAAGCGTATGTTGACCCGGCAGCGAATCATTCATCATATCAATTCGTTCTTTGACCAAATCAAAAGCCGTTCGAATGTTTTCAACTTGTAAATAGAACGATCCGCCGACCCCGAATTCTTTCGGATAAGGCGGCTGAACCGACCGGCGAATAGCCATCCCGTCCCGAACGGCCGAATCAATGATTGCTTTATACTTGTGTCCGGTGCGGAAAAGCTCATCAACATAAAATTTCAAATTTTCCGATGCGCACGGATACTTTAAAATCTCCCGAATTTCCCGTTCCGTCGACAATGGATTTTGAACAAAGCGAATCGTATGGAATAAACAGCGGACAATTTGTTTTTCAATTTCTTTTTGTTCATTCGGCGGTGCCTCTTTTACCGGAGACTGTGCTATCAACGCGCGGGCTTTTTTGAAAAAGCTGTTCACACGTTGTTGACGTAAAGTTAAAACTTCCTGTTGCGATAGAATATGCATACTTATCCCTTTGTTTTTAAAGTTAATTATACGCTTTTTTCCCAAAAATGTCAATGTGATTCAGGATGGGAAAGCTTTGTGCTTGACTCTTTGACAAAAAAGAAACAGGATGTGTCTTATGAAAAAAGGAGCTGGTCGACCTCTTTATGAAAATTTCCGAAAAGGAGTAACACTTTTGTGGAACCTCACAAAAGTGACGGTTGCTTTTTTCACGGCTTTCAGCCTTGTTCCAGCCTTCGAAGCTGTTTTGCAACAAAACGCCGATCCGTTATTTAAAATGCCGGCCGGATTATTTTTAAAAACATCTTTACTTCTGACAACTGTGATTTTGTTGCTGCCGCGCCGAAAAATCAGAGCCGGATTCTTTGCACTTTTTTATGCCGGTTTGTTGATTTTTAATTTTATTCAAATTGAACACCTCATCTTATTCGGAACAAAATTAAGTTATTCGTCGGCGTTGACAATGCTCAACACAGACCCTCAAATGATACTGGCTTTTATTGACCATTTCCTCGGATGGAAAACGGTGGGCGGTATTGTCTTTTGTTTATTTCCTTTTATTTGGCTGTCCATTATCAACATTCCGTATCAAATGCACGTTTCTTTGGAACACGGAGGCAAAAAAATCACTATTTCCGCATTTATTTGTTTGATTGTTTTGTGCTTAACGGCCTGTTACATTCGAACTCACATTAAAGAATACCCGTTTTATGATGCTGATTTTGCAGCCTCTTATCGTGATTTGAAAGACTTTGAAAAGCGCAGCGATCGAATGAAAGAATTTCATCTGACCGATGTAACCGTTCAACCGTCCGATAACCAGCAAGTGCATGTTATTGTCATCGGTGAAAGCGCCCGACGCGAAGAAATGTCCCTTTACGGTAATGTTATCAGAACCACGCCGTTTGCCGAAAACATCCGCGAGTCACTTTATGTCTTCGATAATGTAACCAGCTGGTCGGCTCAAACCGCAACAATGATGGAAAAATTGCTGACGTTGTCCGAAAATGAAGCGGATCGGTATAAAATGTGGCAGGAACCCAGTTTAATTGATTTTTACAATGCGGCCGGTTTTGAAACATATTGGATTTCCGGACATTCCATGTATGGCGTCTTTGACAACTATTCGCACTTATTAAAGCGCGTTAAGCACACAACCTTTATCAACAAACACAAAAATTGGAACGATGGTTTTAAAAAACACAAACTGGATGCCGAATTGTTGCCGGCCATTGAGGAGGCTTTGAAAGATCCGGCTCCCCGTAAAGTGATTTTCATTCATTTAATGGGATCGCATATTCGATACAAAGACCGCTATCCGGCGGATTACCAAAATCGAAATCCGGAATTTAAGATTTTGGAAAATAATGCACATCCCCGATATATCGAATATGTTAAAAGCATTCATTACACCGATTGGATGTTGTCCGAAATTTTTAAGCGCGTTCAAAATGAAAAAGAAGCTTCTTCCTTTATTTTGTATTTTTCCGATCATGCCGAAGGCGTTTCTTTATTAAATGCCTGTTTTTGTCATGCCGATTCCAAAAAAGACTATGAACAATTGGAAATTCCGTTTTTCTTATGGTTATCAGACACGTATAAACAAGAAAATGCCGCGTATGTTGAACCGTTCAAAGAATACCTTCACCGCCCCTATGAAACCAATACATGGATTCACAGCATTTTGGATTTATCACGCATTTCACATAACAAATTGGATCCGAAAAAATCCGTTTTTAACCCAGCTTTTCAACCGCCGGTTAAGCGCCGCCATGAAGAATGGTTAGAATTACGATCGAAAGGGTAAATCCAACTGACCTTGAAAAAACAAAGCCCGCATCGCTATGTTTTTTTCCAAAAATTCAGTCGCCGTTGCTTCATCCATCGGCCGACCGGTATAATATCCTTGCGAATAATCACAATCCAACTCTTTTAAGACTTTGAAATCTTGAGCCGTTTCCGCACCTTCAATAACAACTTTCATCCCCAACAAATGACCGGTTTTAACCATTGCTTCCATTACTTTCATGCCTTTGACGGAACGCGGCGCTCTGTGAATAAAACTTCGATCGATTTTTAATTTGTAAATCGGCAAATCGACCAAAGACCCGAAAGACGAAAATCCTGTCCCGAAATCGTCAATGGTAATATGCACACCGATTTGAGATAATTTTTGCAACTCATCAATGGTGTATTTGGGATTTTTCATAAGCAAACTTTCCGTCAGCTCTAACTCTAACAAAGCCGGCGGCACATGCCAATGAGTCAACTTTTCCATCACGCTTTTCACAAAAGCTTTATTTTCAAACTGCTTCATCGAAACGTTCACGGCCATCGTCATCGGATAAGACACCAAAGACATCCACGCATGAATTTGAAACAAAGCCTGTTCAACCACTAAATCTCCCAACGGTAAAATCAAACCGCTTTCTTCCGCAATCGGAATAAAAACATCCGGAGATAACATCCCTTTTTCGGGGTGTTGCCAACGCAACAAAGCTTCCCAACCGACAATTTGCATCGTTGCGACATCAATTTCCGGTTGAAAATACAAAAGAAAACCTTGACGTTTTGCCAACGCGGCCCGCATGTCTTTTTCAAGATTTTTACGCGCTTTATATGCCGGCGTTATCGGTACAGAAACACAATGCGTCAAAAAATCGCTTAAGACATTTTGTTTTGTTTTTACATTCTTTTTCGCAACATTTCTCATTGTTTTACTTTTTGCTTGCCTTTTTCTTTATTCTACTATAAGTTGAAAAATGAAAGATGTCAAATCTTTAAAATCACATATAAAGGGGAAACAAAATGAAAAAACTTTTATTAATTATTATCTTAATTCTTATCGCGCTGATTATCGCCGCTTATTTTGCCATGGATATTTTAATTAAAGAGGCTGTTCAAAAATACGTACCGCCCATTACAAAAACAAATATTCAAGTCTCATCCGTACACACATCTATCTTTGACGGAGAATTCAAAGTCAAAGGGCTGGCCGTCGGCAATCCGTCGGGCTTTTCTATGCCGAACGCTTTTACACTCGGTGAAATTGAAGTCTCCGTGTCCATGAAAAGCCTGTTCAGTGATGTTATCCTGATTAAAGAAATTAACATTGATAAAGCCGTTGCAACAATTGAAATTTCAAAATCGGGAACCAACCTCGGTACCATCAACAAGAATATCAACGATTATATGAAAAATCATCAATCAGCGGACAAACCGGCACAGACTGCGGATAAAAGCTCGAAAAAAGCCAAAAAAGTCATCATCAAAGAACTAACCATAAAAAACAGTTCTATCCAATTGGCCAGCAGCTTAACACAATCCCAAAAAATGATGGAAATTCCGTTGCCGACAATTCAATTGAAAAACATCGGGGAAGAAAAAAATCCGATGACGCTCGACCAAGCATTTGCTTTGATTTTATCGACCTTCTCGCAACAATCCATGCAGACTCTTGTTCAAAACGCTCGAAATCTGTTGCCTGACTTGCAAGGGGAAATCGGCAAAATCCAAGACCAAATCAATGCGGCCAAAGGCCAAATTGACAGCTTTAAAGGGGAAGTCGAAGCCGCAAAAAAGCAACTTAACGAGACGAAAGAAAACTTTAAATCGCTGGCTGATGACATAAAAAGCAAGTTTAGCAAGTAAAACTTGCAAAATGTTTCTTGACTTCTACGAATAAATGCACTACGTAGACTTAAGGAGCGTTTCAACAAGCACAAAGTTGAGGGGGGAAAATGGCTTGTTTACCGATTACGGATATCCTTGTCCAAGGGATGAAGACAGTTGGAATAAAACGATTTGAAATTGGGGTGTCGTTTTATTTCAAAGGGGAAGCTGTCTTAAACACATTTGCTTGGATGGGAATACCTGTTTTTCATCGGGCGGCAGGTGCATTCGCTGCCGCAACGGCAAGCCGTTTGAATGGAGGACTTTGTGATGAGACCGGCGCGAGACGACTGATTTCCTTTTTCAAAAAGGCAGCCGGGTTAATCGCACCCGCTCTTTTGCAAAAAAGAGAACGCTCCACCGTCAGGAAACTTTCCCGTTTCGCGATACGAAACACATTGCTGTTTAAAGGCGTCTTAACGGATATTTTCCATGCGTATAAGGAGACAAAATGAAATTTGTTATTGGAGAAAAAGATTTCTTGCTGATGCAAAAAATCAAATCAGCCATTTTGGCACTGGAACCGCCGGCCGAAATTGTTGAATGCTATGATTGGGACTGCACGTTGCTTGATTTAATTCGTTCGGAAACAGCGGATTTTTTGTTTTTGGACTTAAACATCATGGGTGTCACGTGGAAAGAACGCGTCATGGAATTGTTGCAATCCTTGAACAAAACACGCATCGTTTTAACGGCCAAAGAAATTGATGTGCCGGCGCTTATGAACTGTTTTGAACATGGGATTGTCGGATTTATTCCTTATTCGGATATGGATGGAAAATTAAAACACATTTTGCATTTGATTTTTGATTTCGGCATTTACGTACCGCCGTTGATTTTAACCGAAACAAACAGCCGTTCAAAAGAAAAAACACCGCCGAACAAAAACTACCGTCTGCCGGACGGAAGCACTTTGACCAAACGGCAAATTCAAGTCCTGAATTTTCTGCACGACGGCCTGTCCAACAAACAAATTGCCGCCCAAATGGGTATCACCGAACCAACGGTGAAGCTGCACATTCACGGTCTTTTTCACAAACTCGGTGCAACCAATCGAACACAAATTGTATTAAAAGCACAAAATTTAGGCTTCTTTTAACTTTTGCCCGGATTTTTTCTTACCTTTCGGAACAGGCGCCGGTTCGGGCGCTTTTTCCGTTTGAGGCTTTTCCTTTTCCGAGACCTCCCCCCACACGGTCGGGACAGACGGACGAACAAAGACCGGCTTTTCTTCTTTATGGGTTAATTTTTCACCCTTTAACACTTGTTTGATTTCATCACCGTTCAAAGTCTCATATTCCATTAACGCTTCTGCCAATGCTTTCAGCTCATCATGATGAGTCGTTAAAATTTCTTTTGTCCGTGTATAAGCCTCATCAATTATTTTCCGAATTTGCCGATCAACTTCTTCAGCCGTCTTTTCGGAAATATTTTTGTGACGCGTAATGGAATGCCCTAAAAAGACTTCGCCTTCCGGTTCTTCATATGCAATCGGTCCCAAAGTTTCACTCATCCCCCACTCGGTTACCATGTGGCGTGCAATTGAAGTGGCAACTTGAATATCGTTCGAAGCCCCGGTAGATACCTTATCGTCTCCGAAAGTTAATTCCTCCGCTAATCGCCCTCCGAATAAAATAGACAAACGAGACTTCAAATACGTCTTACTTTGAGAATACTTATCCTTTTCCGGCAACTGCATCGTCAGCCCCAAAGCCCGCCCGCGCGGAATAATCGTTACTTTATGCAACGGATCCGACTCAGGCAGATGCAACGAACAAATCGCATGTCCGGCTTCGTGGTAAGCCGTCATTCTTTTTTCTTTTTCATCCATAACCATCGACCGGCGTTCCGTTCCCATCATTACCTTATCTTTGGCATCTTCCATATCCTGCATCGTGACTTTCATTTTATTGCGCCGCGCTGCCAACAAAGCCGCTTCATTGACAAGGTTAGCTAAATCAGCCCCCGAAAAACCGGGCGTTCCGCGCGCAATAACGCGAATATTCACATCCGGCGCTAACGGAATTTTTTTCACATGCACATTTAAAATTTCTTCACGACCGTTAACATCCGGATTCGGAACAACGACCTGACGGTCAAACCGCCCCGGACGCAACAACGCCGGATCCAAAACATCGGGTCTGTTCGTCGCAGCAATCAAAATAACGCCGGAATTGGTTTCAAACCCATCCATTTCTACCAACAACTGGTTCAAGGTTTGCTCCCGTTCATCATTTCCGCCGCCGAGACCGGCACCGCGTTGACGTCCGACGGCATCAATTTCATCGACGAATAAAATACAGGGCGCATTTTTCTTGGCTTGTTCAAACATATCCCGAACACGGGAAGCCCCGACCCCGACAAACATTTCCACGAAATCCGAACCGGAAATCGAAAAGAAAGGCGCATCCGCTTCGCCGGCAATTGCCCGCGCCAGCAATGTTTTCCCCGTTCCCGGAGGCCCTACCAATAAAACACCTTTCGGGATTTTTCCGCCCAATCGTTGAAATTTCGTCGGCTCTTTTAAAAAATCCACAACTTCTTGTAATTCTTGTTTGGCTTCATCGATTCCGGCCACATCTTTAAACGTGACCTGATCCTTATGCGTTAACAATTTCGCCCGAGATTTCCCAAAGCTCATCGCTTTTCCGTTACTGGCCGACATCTGGCGCATAAAGAAAATCCACAATCCGACCAAAATAATCATCGGCAACCAGGACAGCAACATACTGCCGAAAGAAAAACCTTCAACAGCTTCCGGTTCTGCAATAATTTTAACGTCTTTTTCTTTCAACGTTGCAACCAATCCGGATTCAGCCGGCGCATAGCTGACAAACGATTGATTATCAGCCAACTTTCCGCTTAACGATTGCCCCGTAATTGTGACTTCTTGAACACGGCCGGCATCGACTTCGGTTAACAATTCGGAAAAAGACAGTTCTTTAGCCTGCTCCCGCTTGGACGGGTCAAAAAAGAAATTAGACATTGCAAAGACAATTGCAAAAATCAACAACCACCAAACAAAGCTGTTTTTTTTGAAATTTTTAGATTTTCCGAACTCCGGTCCGTTCTTTTTTTTCACATCTTTTTCCATTTTGACACCTTTAATACAACTGTCCCATTAATATCGTCTTTTTTCGCATAATAGTCAAGGCTGGGCACCCACAAAAGCGTTTTACCGTCATAGAGCGCCGGCACAGTCCGCCGAACTTTGGCCGGCAACCCCGTTTTGGGCAAAGCCTCTTGCAACGGCGCGATGGTCGCCTCTTTGGACACACACACATAAAATCGATCCCAGTGCGTCGGCGTATCAGCTTTCAGCCGAACGGGGGCGGCCATTTGAGCCCATTCCCGGCAAACATAAAATCCCGTCCGACACGGAACGATTTCACACCCCGCCAATGTTTGAGCCTGCATTTGCGGTAAGCATCTTTTTTCCAATTGCTCCAATCTGGGCATGCTTCCGCCACTGATTGCTTCCAACACACAAAACAAAACCCGCAAAGCAATTTCCTGCGGCAAGCTCTCCCACATTTCCGACGGAATAAACGCGTATCCGCCGTCAGACCAAACAACGTTTTTTTTCAAAAACGAATCCGTTAACGTTTCTAAACAACCCCTGACCCGCGCCAATCGTTTAGCCGATAAAGAAACCGCTTGAGGCGTTAATCCCAACTGACTCAAAATCGGCGCCGCTTTGCGCAAACGCACCCGCTCATATTGATCATCCTGATTGGACGGATCTTCAATCCATTTTTGGCGATAGTGTGTTCTTAAGTACCCGCGAATGCTGTCCCGATGCACATCCAAAAACGGCCGCACCAAGAAAACACCCTCACGAATCGTGACGGGACGCATAGCCGACAAACCGTCAATTCCGCTCGACCGAGCCAACCGCAGGAAAAAAGTTTCTGCTTGATCTTCCAACTGGTGCCCCAAAAGCAAACAAGAAACTTTTTGATGGTGACACCAATCCAACAACAATCGATACCGCGCTTCTCTGGCCTTTTCTTCCACACGTGTTTTCGGTTTGTCCCCCGTCCATGTTAAAATGTGATGCGCCATTTTACGTTCGGTCAACCAAGCATGAACTTGTTCGGCTTCCGCAGCAGATTCGGGCCGCAAGCCATGATCAACGGTCAGCCCGATGACTTCGATTCCCCGATCGACAGCCCAATCATGCGTCATCAACGCCAAACATAAGCTGTCCGCTCCGCCGGAAACAGCGACCGCTATTTTGGAGACGAAACCCTCCGCACAAAGCGTTTCAAGCGTTTTGGCAAAATAAGATTGTGTCAGTTGGACGCACACGATATTTTATCCATTTCACTTTTTGCGCGCGCTTTTAAGGCTTCAGAGGCTTTCGGGAATTCCTTTTCCAAATTCTTAAAAGCCGTACAGGCTTCTTTTGTTTTATTCAACCGTGCCATTGACATGCCGAGCTTTAACAAACTGTCGGCCCCTTTTGCATTTTCTTTATATTTTTGAACGCCTTCGGCAAAGGTCACAGCCGCCTGATCAAAGCGCCCGCGAACATAATAAGTTTCACCCAGCCAATATTGAGCATTTCCCGCCAATTTGTCCGACGGATAATTTTTCAAAAAAGTTTTCAATGCCGTTTCCGCTTCTTCATATTGAGCTTTTTTTAAAAGTGCATAAGCGGCATCATACTCTTTTGGCGCATCGGCCGGATTGACTTGTGTGACGACCACATCCGTAACGGCAGACGGAACGGCTTTTGCCTGTTTTTCCGTTGTAGCAGGCTTTGGCGCATTTTCCAAAGCCGTCAGCCGGAAATCCACATCTTGGCTTAACTTGCTGACGCGCCCGTCCAACGCCGACAAGGAGGCATTTGCTTCTTCCACTTGAGCAGTCAAATGGGCAACGACTTGTTCCAATTCCGTGATTTTGGCATAAAGATGTTCAACAGAACCTTTCGGAAAAGCCGTCGATACAGAGGCTTCTTCCGATTGCCCGGCATCCGGTGATTTGTAAATTTTTCGTTGAACAAGCGTTAAATCCCTTTCCAACCGATCCATTCGGTCAATCAACGCCCGCGTTTGCGAATCGACGATTCCCTGCGCCCCGACCGGCGCGACCAAACACAATCCCATCAAAACGTATAATAATTTTTTCATTTCAAATGCCTCATTCTCCATAAAAAATGCTTTGTCTTTGAAGTATAAAAGACAAAGCATCTTTTTTGAAGTTTTTTTTAATTTTTAGTTGGCAATCGTTACCGCTCTGCGATTTTGCGACCAAGCCGCTTCGCCGACACCCAACACTTGCGGACGTTCTTTACCGTAAGAAATAATCCGAACGCGATTCGAATCGATTCCTTTCAAAGCAAAATATTCCTTTACCGCATTGGCACGCCGTTCGCCCAAAGCCAAGTTGTATTCACGGGTTCCCCGTTCATCGCAATGACCTTCGACGACAATCATCGCATTTGCGTTTTCTTTTAACCATGCCGCCTGGGTATTTAAAACATCCATTGCCTGCGGCGTTAAAGCCACACTGTTGAATTCAAAATAAATGACGGGTTGAACTTCTTTTTTGAAACGTTGGGAATACTGCGTTTCATCCAAGTTGGTGATATCCGCCGAATCCCATTCGTTCAAACGAGACGCATCCGAAGAGGCATCCCCGCCTTTATCCGAAGACGCACATGCCGTTAATAAAGCACACGTCATCAACAAAGCAACGAGCGTTTTTTTCATGTTTTAACCCCTTATTTATCTTCAGCCGGTAATTGTTCGACCGCGTTGGAACGTGTTTTTTCCGTCGCAGCCGCTTTATCATCGGAAGACGCACATGCGCTCAACAACGTGCAGGCAACAAACATCGCAAATAATACTTTTTTCATCGTCTTATCCTTTCTTATTTATCTTCAGCCGGCAATTGTTCGACCGCGTTGGAACGTGTTTTTTCCGTCGCAGCCGCTTTGTCATCAGATGACGCACATGCACTCAACAGCGTGCAGGCAACAAACATCGCAAATAATACTTTTTTCATGGTTTACTCCTTTAACTAAAATCCACTATTTTGTTGTATCTTATTTTTCTTCCGTTGGCAAGACTTCTTTTTGATCTTGCGAAGAATTCCCGTTTTCCAACAAAGCATTGACCTGTTCTTCCAAATCAGATGCCGGATTCGATGTCGTTGTCTCGGTCACTTGCGTTTCAACGGTTACATTCGTAACGGCATTTGTCTGGGCCGGGGTATCGGAAACAGTCGTTGTTTGTGTTTCGGTTGTTTGCGTTTCAATCGTTTGTTCGGATGCTTGGTTTTCCGTTACCGTCGTTTCGGTAGTTTGCGTTACCGTTTCGGTCGTCGTTGTTTCGGTTTTTTGTTCCGCAACAACAGTTTCGGTTTCTTGAACAGCATCAATGACCATGTCTTCCTGTGTGGCACTGCCTTCTTCCACGACAACTTCCGTCATTGTCACGTCCACGACGGGATAAATCCTGTTCGGATCCATCATTTGATCATCACCCGGCGCGCGCGGAACCACGATGGAACGCCCTTCGTTGTCTTCCATCAGCCGAACCGTTTTATGATTTTTAGCTTGTTCAGCTGCCGTTTTAGCCGCACATTCTTTAAAATATTTATGTTGATAAACCGCTTGATTTTGGCAACCGTGCAGCGCTTGATAATCCCGACGCGCCTGAAGCCGAACTTCCTCCGGTTCATTTGTGGAATAACAGGCTGTCAGCAACAATGGCACAGCGCATGCTAAAAAAAGAGTTGTTTTTTTCATAAGAGTACCCCGTCAATGGTTATAATCCAATCCTTGCACTCAATTTTAAAGCGATAATTCTTAATTTTTACTTAAAATCCGGCAATTTATTTTAATGCAAAAGCGGTGACCACGCCGGATCCGATCCGTCAACGGGAGTCGGGATTTTGCGCTCGTAACGACCGGTCACGTCAATGCTGTACAGCCCGGTTTGGCCGCCCTCACCGTAAGATGAATACGGATTTTGCTTAAAGTACATCAACACCCGACCGTTCGGCGCCCATGTCGGCCCTTCGACCAAAAACCCTTTGGCAATCAATCGTTCCGCGCTGCCGTCCGGACGCATCAGCCCGATATAAAATTCACCGTCTTGAATTTTCGTAAAGGCAATATAATCCCCGCGCGGCGACCAAACCGGCGTCGAATAGGTGCCTTTACCCAAGCTGATTCGTTTAGCATTTTTGCCGTTTTTATCCATCACGTATAACTGCGCGGAACCGCTTCTGTCCGAGTTAAAAACAATCTGACTGCCGTCCGGCGAAAAGCTGGGGCTTGTATCAATCATCGGATGATGCGTTAACCGTTTTTTATCTTTGGAAGCGATATCATATAAGTAAATTTCCGTATTGCCTTTTTCGGAAAAGCTCATCAACAAAGATTGGCTGTCCGGCGAAAAACGCGGTGCAAACGTCATTCCCGGAAAATAACCGATTGCTTCTTCGCGCCCCGTTGTCACGTCCATCAAATACACGCTCGGTCGGCCGCCTTTATAAGACAAATACGCAATTTTTTGCATATTCGGCGAAAAACGAGGCGTTAAGACCATGTTCCGACCATCGGTTAAATACCGATGATTGGCACCGTCTTGATCCATCATCGCTAACCGTTTTACCCGCTTTTGATGCGGCCCCGTTTCAGCCACATACACGATTTTAGAATCAAAATAACCGGTTTCCCCCGTAATTCGGCCATAAATCATATCCGCGACCATATGTCCCAGCCGTCGTTTATCTTGCGCCGCCAATGTCAACGCTTTCCCTTCCATTGACTGTCCGGCAAAAACATCCCACAACCGAAAAGCCACTTTTATTCGGCCGTCCGGTTGATGAGTCACTTCGCCTTGCACCAATGCTTCGGCTTTAATCGCCTGCCAATCCGCAAAACGCGGGGTCGTGTTGACGCCGTTCATTTTTTGAATATAGGCGTTCGGATCCACCAACCGGAACAAACCGGAATTTTGCAAATCATTTCGAACAACAGTTGTGATTTCTTCATCCGTATCTCCGGCAAAAACAGGAATAGCAATCGGTATCGGATTGGTTCCGGCGCCGGCAATATCAATCTTCAACTCTGCCCGAGCCGTCAAAACCGCCAAACACATCACAAACACCAACCATACCTTTTTCATTTTCCTCTCCCGTTAAAAAATGCCGCCGTCCATCGGATTAAACCGCAAGACCATTTCTTTCCATTGACCGTAAGTTTCCGGTCGTTTGGCTGCCAATATTCTAAACGGCGAATCGGCGCCTTGTCCATCACAAATATAAATAGCGCGTCGGGCACTTTCCGCAACCGACCGAAAAGATTTATCCGTTTGATACCGTTTTTGATCCAAAATGTCGGCGCTGTAAACTTTCCCGGATTTATCAAGCGCAATGCGGATTTCAATAATCATCGTATCAATTCCTTCGGCGCCCGGATCCAAATTCCAATTTTTCCGAATAGCCGTTGAAATAAAATCCAACTCGCTGATAGTCAGTTTTTGAGACAAATCACCACCCGTCCCGCCTTTGATACCATCAGAAGCCGCCTGTTTTTTCCCTTTGGGCGCCGATGATGTATCCGGCAAAGACTTGGACATTTTTTCTACCGAAGCCAGCAAGCTTTCCAACGACTCTTCAGATTGTGCCGGCCGAGAAGTCGGTTTTTCTGTCTTTTTGGCAAAAGCACTCGGCACCGATTTAGGCTTCACTTTCGGCGTCGGTTGGGGTGTCTTTTTCGCCTCGACCGCAGCGGCTTTGGAAGCCAGCTTATCGGATTTGGGCGGCGTTTCTTTCGGCGGTGCCGGTTTCGGTTTGGGAGGACTGACTTTCGGGGGCGCTTTTTGCTCCCGCGCTGGAGATGCTTTTACTTGCGGCGGTAAATTCGTTTTATCCGCAATTTCCACTTTTTTCAAATCAATGATAATCGGAACAGGTTCTGCTTTTTCGCGCGGCGGGTTCATCCACGTCGGCAATTGTACAAACAACAACACAAAAATCAAGGCGTGCAAAATAAACGAATATAAAAACGAAGCACCCACAATTTACTTCCTTTTCTTTTGAGGTGCCGGCGCTTTCATCATTTCAGAATCGGTTTTCAATCCGACTTCCGTGTATCCGGCCGTTCGCAACAAAGCCATCACCTCAATCACATCGCCGTAAGGAGCGTTTCTATCCGCACTAATCATCATTTTTATGTTCGGATTTTCCGTGATAATCGCCTGAACTTTGGGCAGCAAATCGGAAAGGGCAACACGCTCTTCCCCAATAAAAATCTCGCCTTTTTTATTCACGCCCAAATCCAACGTTTTATCTTCGCCTTGAATTTGTTTACCGTCGCCTTTCGGCAGATTTAACGGAATTCCCGTCGTCAACAAAGGCGCCGTAATCATGAAAATTGCCAACAAAGACGTCATCACATCAATCAACGGGGTCAGATTGACTTCGCTTTTAACTTTGTTTTTTCGGCGGCGGCGCATCATCAACATTTAATCCTCGCTTCCGACTTGTTCGATTTGTCGGCTGATAATCGCAGACAATTCACCGGAAAACGTTTCCATCCGGTTGGTTATCCGATCAATGTCATTGGAAAATTTATTGTATGCAATCAAAGCCGGAATAGCCGCAATCAACCCGATCGCCGTTGTCAATAAAGCTTCGGCCACGCCGGGTGCAACGGCGGCAATATTTGTGTTTTGGGTCAACCCGATGGAATGAAAGCTGTCCATAATGCCCCACACGGTACCGAACAGTCCCAATAAGGGCGAAACAGAACCCGTCGAAGCCAAAAAAATCATGTGTGTTTCTAAACTTTCCGCTTCCCGGTCAATCGTAATTTGCATGACTTTATCAATGCGTTCCTGTACGTTAACGCCTTTATTTTTCAATTCCCGACGAGACGCCGACCGTTTCCATTCTTTCATGGCTGACGCAAAAATCGCCGCCAAAGGAGACGTCGGACGTTGACCGACTTTTTCGTACAAAGCATCTAAAGAATTTCCGCTCCAAAACTTATTTTCAAATATCTTGGATTGTTCCTTGACTCGACGGAATGTTTTCATTTTGTTAAAAATAATCGCCCATGACCAAATGGAAGCCAACACCATGGCAATCATTAAAATCTTCATAAAAATATCGGAATGTTCAAACATCCCCCAAATGGAAATTGTTGTTCTCGCGGCCGCATCAACTTGACCTTGCATTTTTTATTCCTTTTCTACGTATTGTTCAAATTTTTCCCGGACATCCGCCGGCAACCGAACGGGTTTTAAAGCCTTCGGATCCACAAAAACGACGTGGATTTTCATAGCAACCAACACTTGTTCTCCCCGTTTGACGGTTTGATCCATCACCATCGACGCGCCGCCGATTGAATCGATTTTTGTGTGAACCGTAATTACATCTTCCAACTTTGCCGGCGCTTTAAAGTCCATTTCACAGCGGCGAATCATAATCCCGACACCGCGTTCGATTAACCCCAAATTCGTAAAGCCCGTCGCATATAAAAATTCCGACCGAGCCCGTTCCGCGTATTTTAAATAATTAGAATGATAAACCACGCCGCCGGCATCCGTGTCTTCGTAATATATGCGTATAGGTAATTGATGAATCATGATAAATCCTCGTCAAATAAAGTAGGGCTTGAAATCGGTGCATTCAACCCCAAATGTTTAAATCCTGCAGCCGATAACATACGACCTCTGGGCGTCCGTTGAACCAATCCTTCCTGCATCAAGTAAGGTTCAATGACTTCTTCAATCGTATCACGCTCTTCGGACAAAGCCGCCGACAACGTATCCGCCCCCACGGGGCCACCGGCATATTTTTCCGCAATGCACCGCAGATACCGCCTGTCCATCGCATCTAATCCTGCTTTGTCAACTTCCAGTTGCCCCAAAGCCGAATCGGCAATGGCGACATCAATTTCTTTCTTTCCGGCAACGACCGCAAAATCCCGCACACGGCGCAACAATCGACCGGCGACCCGCGGTGTCCCTCTGGATCGTTTGGCAATCTCATGCGCACCGTCCGGTGTCATTCCGATTTTCAAAATACGTGCCGCCCGCGTGACAATTTTTTCCAAATCATCTACGTCATAAAAGTTCAGTCGCAACGGAATTCCGAACCGATCCCGAAGCGGCGTCGTCAACAATCCTGACCGTGTTGTTGCGCCGACCAAAGTAAAAGGCTGTAAATCAATCCGAACCGATCGCGCCGCAGGACCTTCCCCGATGACCAAGTCCAATTGAAAATCTTCCATTGCCGAATACAAAACCTCTTCAATAGTTGGATTCAACCGATGGATTTCATCAATAAACAACACATCGTTTTTTTCCAAGTTTGTTAAAATAGCCGCCAAATCACCGGCCTTTGAAATCATCGGAGCCGATGTCGGCCGAAATCCGACGCCCAATTCTTTGGCAATAATTTGAGCCAACGTCGTTTTACCCAATCCCGGCGGCCCGAACAACAACACATGATCCAAAGCTTCGCTGCGTTCTTTTGCCGCCTGAACAAACACGCGCAAGTTTGAACAAGCCTGTTTTTGTCCCACAAAGTCGTCTAAAGACTGCGGCCGAAGCCCTGTGTAAAATTCTTCATCGCCGCTTAACCGTTGGGGCGTAATGATTCGTTCATCAACCATGATTTTGTCCTATTTCTTTTAAAGACAGACGAATAATGTCCGACACGTTTGCCTGCGGGTTTGATTTTAAAACCCCGCCAACCACCATGCCGGCTTCGCTGCGGCCGTACCCGAGATTAACCAAAGCCGAAATTGCTTCATTCATGGCACCGGACGGAATGTCTCCGCCGCTTATCGGCATGTCGGCTAAAGTTGTTCCAACCGTGCCGGCTTTTCCTTTTAATTCCGTCACAATCCGAACCGCCAGTTTCGGTCCGACACCACTGGCGCGCGTGAAGGCCTTTGAGTCGCCCGTTGCCAGCGCCAAGCTCAAATCATTGGGCGTCAGTGCCGATAAAATCGCCAACCCGACTTTGGCGCCCACACCTTGAACATTTGTCAAAATCGTAAACCATTCTTTTTCTGCCGCATCTGCAAAGCCAAACAAATGAATGTGATCTTCGCGCACTTGAGTCTCGATAAAAAGACTCATGTTCATCCCTTTGGCCGAACATTTAGACAACGTTTGATTTGAACAAAATACGCGGTATCCCACGCCATTCACGTCCAAAATCAAAAAACCGTCGCCGACAAAATCCATTAAACCGGTTAATTTCGCAATCATTTAAGTTCCTTTTAAATCTGTCTGGATTCATCATACGCATTTTTCAGAAAAAAGCAAAGAAAGAATATTTGTTTTCAGTTTTTCAAAGAGCGCGTCTGATCAAGAACTGCTTTTAAAATTTGCTTTTCCGTCAACGGTTGAGCCGATGCTTTCGGCGGTGTTTGAAAAACAGACCGACTGACATGAATATCCGCCGGATTTATCTTTTTCATTCGAACCGTTTTCGTTTGCGTGTAGAGCGGCTTATTCAACAAGTGTTTGAAAAAGCGCGCCAATCGATACAATGAAGATTTTTGCCGAATTGCCCGATGCCGCACATATTTTCTTTGGCGTTGATGTCTTAATTCGGTAACCTCGTCCGTAACCAGCACCCACTCGTTCATGAAACGAGCTTCTTCTTTCGCGGAAACGGCGGCAAATGCTTTTTCGGAAACCAGAAAAACATCGCCGTGCGTATACAAATAATCAATAACCAACGGATTTCTTTGATGAACAGCCCTTAAAAATATCGGCGTCAATGTGTCGCCGCTGCCGATTGACAAACACTTTTTCATTTCCTTTTTCGCTTGCAACAACGCCTGATATTGACGGCGAACTTCCGCCTTTGTTGACAAGAAAGCCCGGACATAATCTTTCGGCGTTCCAAATAACGGCGGCGCTTTGGTTTGAAAGCCTCTTTCATCCAACAGGCGTTCTCGTCTCATCGCTTGACGCACAAGCGGCTTTGCACAAAAAATACGCAAATTATGTTCATATTGACGCCCTTTCCCGGTTAACACAGCTTGTTTCAGCGCGCGCCATTTACCGAGAACAGACATCCGCCGATAGAGTAAATTGGACACATATCCGTGACCGTACAAAACGCTGTAATATAACAAAGAGGCCTGTTTGTTCACCTGTCCGCCTCTGGCCATAAACAAAGTCAACATTGCTTCATTTCCGACCATCGCAGCCTGTTCAACGGGCATGAGGCCGGCTTTGTTTTTCAATGTGAACGAAGCGCCTTTTCGGATTAAATCATCTACTTTTTCAACCGGAGGCCATCGCATCTGTTTCCCCGATAAACAACATAACCGAACGAGCGCTTCTTGCGCTTGTCGGGCGGTTGATTCATCCGGGCATTTTTTCGTCATGCAAACACTCCTTGATAAGCAATAGCTTAACACAATTTTAACCCGGAAACAACCCGTTAAAAAAGGAGCCGATTGGCTCCTTTTTAATCCGGCTTTCACCTATGGAGGGGGAACATAATCATCTCGAACATAACAACCGTTATCAACATATTCGCCGCCACAATCGGTTGACGTACCGCAAGAGGTTTTACCGGCTTCATAACATCCCCAACCATAATCTGTTCCCATCTGTGCATGGCAATAAGAATCTCCGCCGCAACCATAGTAAATCCAGCCTAAACCACGACTGCCGTTGCTACATCCCAACGTAATCATCCAACTGCCGCCACCGTATCGTGCCGCGCAATAATCATCGCCTGTACAGCCGTACTCATTTTGGTCTGTTCGCTCTCCACCGCTGACAAATCCCCAGGAGCCGGCACCATATACAGCTTGACAGTATTCATCTCCGCCACAGCCGTAAGTTATATCGCTACCATCTTCTCGGGTTACAACCCATGAACCATGTTCGCAACAATGTTCGCCGACACAACATTCTCCCTGCGTCGAGCCACATGTGTTTGTTTCATCACAGCACCACGTTGTATCACCGGAACCACAGCTGATTTCACCTTCGTCACAACTGTTCTTGCATTGTCCGTCTTGCCAAGAACTGGC
>CALGXF010000033.1 GCA_937935995.1 uncultured Alphaproteobacteria bacterium | reverse complement strand
CGGATGCGCCGTATTATTTTGAAGAAGCGAACTTGTGTTGTCAATCCGGATACACACCCCTTAACGGCGTGTGTCAAAAAATTGACTGTCGCGGCGGTCCGATAAATTATGAGTGTTACTTGAATGATAAACTATGTGGATACAATTGTGGTTCTTCAGGTCGTGACTGTCAAAACGGTATTTGCTATGCTGATTATTGCACACAAGATGAAGCATTCAATGAATTTCCCTTTACGTATCCCGGTAACTATCACTATGGTTGTTTAAAAGTGAAAAATGCACAAATAACATGCGGCCGTGCAGAGGAATCTCGACATAATCGTTGGTATTGTTATTTAAATGACACGCCCCAAGAATATTGTTGTCAAGCAAATAATACAAGCATGGAATGTACAAATGGCATATGTGAAAATCTTTGTCCGAGTGGGTGGATTTATGAATTAAATGGAGGAAGTTGTACAAAAGACAATCTTGTGTGCCAATATACATCAGGAACGTGGACATGTTATCGAAACAATGTTTTGTGTGGCAATGGTTGTACAGACCTGACGAACTGCGGCTCTTGCCAAGATATTCAATCCGGTTGTGCCGGCGGGCTCATTTGGAACGATGAAACGCAACGATGTGAAAGCAATGATATGTATTGTATAGCTCATTCCACGCTCGGATATCAACAATGTTATAAATATGATAATTCCAGTTGCGGCATGTATTACGTAGGAAATGGACAGCTTAGTTCAGCATCAGGAAACTGTGTCGATCCCGGGTGTCCGGATGGTATGATGTATGGACAAGTTAATGGCGCTTATTGGGGATGTATTGATTCAAAAATCGGTAATAAAGGGCTTGCCTGTTATTACAACGGATCGTACAGGCCGGCTGAATGCCGATATAATCAACAAATATGCGGCCGGCGGTGCGATTACGATGGAACCGATTGCGGTTCGGTTTATTTGCCGCAATGTGCTTTGGCCGGACATTGCCCACAAACAGGATATGATATGTCTGACGGATGTACTTGTGACGGCAATGTGACATCCCTCGACGGAACGGATTACTGTTGCCCAAGCGGACATACGTACACAAACGGTGCCTGTACGCTTTTGTAAAAATCCTTGACAATTTATGTCAAATGGGACTAGGTTATAGGCCTGTTTTAATAAAGGGATTTTAAACAAAAATGACAAAAATAGATAAAGACACAATTAAGGAAATGGCGTTCTGGGTGCGCGTCCGCATCCCGGATGACGAAGCGGCTCAAATGGCCGAAGAATTTACCGAAACACTTTCATGGATTGGCGAAAGATTAAAAAATCCGGAAATTCAAACCGTACCGCCGATGGTGACTCCTTTTGACGAACAAATCCCTTTACGACAAGATATCGTTACCGACGGACATCAGGTGCAGGCTGTGCTTTCCAATGCGCCGGATGGTACACCCGAATTTTTCTGCGTTCCTAAAATGGTGGAGTAACTGATATGACTGATTTAACAAATTTAACGTTAACAGAAACCTTAAAAGGGTTAGATAACAAAGAATTTACAAGCGTGGATGTTACGACGGCTTATTTGAAAAAGATGGAAGAAAAACGCCACTTAAACGCGTACATTACCGAAACACCGGATGTGGCTTTGAAAATGGCCGAAGAATCGGATGCACGTCGGGCAAACGGACAGGCCGGCAAATTGGAAGGCATTCCGATGGCTATTAAAGACATGTTCTGTACAAAAGGCATTCGGACGACGGCGGCTTCCAAAATTTTATCCAATTTCGTTCCGCCATTTGAATCCACCACAACACAAAAATTATGGGATGCCGGGGCGGTTTGCTTGGGCAAAACCAATACGGATGAGTTTGCGATGGGTTCTTCGACGATTACCAGCTATTTCGGTGTCACCAAAAACCCGCATGATGAAACGCGGGTTCCGGGCGGGTCTTCCGGCGGGTCGGCAGCCGCTGTCGCTGCACATATGTGTGCCGGTGCAACCGGAACGGAAACCGGGGGGTCTATTCGGCATCCGGCCAGCTTTTGTCAAGTATCCGGATTTAAACCGACGTATGGTCGTTGTTCTCGGTATGGCGTGATTGCCTATGCCTCCAGCTTGGATGAACCGGGCGTGTTAGGCCGAACGATTGAAGACTGCGCGCACATGATTGAAGTGATGATGGGGCATGATGCCAAAGATTCAACGTCTTCGCATCGCGAAGTGCCTGAATTTCACAAGATGCTGGATAAAAACATCAAAGGCATGAAAATCGGCATTCCCAAAGAATACACGGAATTGGTTCCGGCCAACTGGGAAAAGGCTGTTCAATTTTTAAAAGACGAAGGTGCCGTTTTGGTGGACATTGACATGCCGCACACGGAAGAAGCCGGCATGGTGTATTATGTGGTGTCGCAAGGCGAAGCAACAACCAATCTGGCACGTTACGACGGTGTCCGATATGGGGTGCGCGAAGAAGGTAAAAATTTGGATGACATGTACATGAACACCCGCATGGCCGGCTTTGGACAAGAAGTTCGTAACCGGATGATTTTAGGGACGTTCTTTACGTCGGCCAAAGGATACAATGATTACTTTGTTCCGGCGCAAAAAATGCGTTCTTTAATCAAACAAGACTTTGACCGGGCTTTTGAAAAAGTCGATGTTTTGTTCAGTCCCGCTGTTCCGATTCAGCCCTTTACAATCGAAGAAGCAAAACATGGCGCGGCAAAAGGACGCTTTAATGACAATTACCTGATGCCGTCTTGTTTAACGGGCGTACCGGCAGGATGCGCCAACAACGGATTACAGGTCATCGGCCGGATGTGGGATGATGCGACCGTGTTAAAAGTTTTAGATGTAGTGGAGATGATGAAATGAGTTATATTGTCAAAGGAAAAACAACCGATTGGGAATTGGTCTGCGGGTTGGAAGTTCACTGTCAAATCATTTCAAACTCTAAAGTATTTTCGGGGGCTTCTGCTGAATTCGGCGGCGAACCCAACGACCACGTTGCGTTTTTGGATGCCGGATTTCCGGGACAATTGCCTGTTTTAAATGAAAAATGCGTTGAACAGTGCATTAAAACCGGTATGGGATTAAATGCAAAAATCAACAAACATTCTGTGTTTGACCGCAAAAACTATTTCTATGGCGACTTGCCGACCGGATACCAAATCACACAACTGTTCCATCCGATTGTGGGCGAAGGTTATGTGGAAGTCGAAACAGAAGACGGCAAACGCAAAATCGGTGTCGAACGGTTGCATTTGGAACAAGACGCCGGTAAATCCATTCACGACATGCATCCCAACAAATCGATGTTGGACTTTAACCGTGCCGGAGTCGGGTTAATGGAAATTGTGTCGAAGCCCGATATCCGTTCTCCGGAAGAAGCCGGCGATTATTTGCGCAAACTGCGCTCCATTGTTCGGTACTTGGGAACATGTGACGGCAACATGGACGAAGGATCCATGCGTTGCGATATTAACGTTTCCGTCCGGCCTGTGGGAGAAGAAGGATATCGCCACCGGGTTGAAATTAAAAACGTGAACTCGGTTAAGTTTGTCATGCTCGCCATTGATTTGGAAGCACGCCGTCAAGTTGATCATTACGAAGCCGGTCGCGATTTCCCGCAAGAAACACGGCTTTTCGATGCAGTAAACATGGAAACGCGGTCGATGCGGAGCAAAGAAAATGCATTGGATTATCGGTATTTCCCGGATCCGGATTTACCGCCGTTGGATTTAACGGACGAATACATTGAAAACATCCGTCAAAATTTGCCGGAGCTGCCGGAAAAGAAAAAAGCACGGTTTATGAGCGAACTGGGTCTGTCGGAATATGACGCCGGCATTTTGGTCGCCGACCGTGAAACAGCGGCTTATTTTGAAGAAGCTATTCAAGGTCAAGATGCCAAAAAGGTCGCCAACTGGGTGATGGGCGATTTGTTTGCTGCGCTTAATAAAGAATGCTTGTCGATTCACGAAAGCCCGATTAAGGCAAAAGATTTAGGGGCTTTGGTCGGTTTAATTACAGACGGCACGATTTCGGGCAAAATCGCTAAAGACGTGTTTGAAATCATGTTAGAAACGGGCAAAGCACCGGCTGTTATCGTGGAAGAAAAGGGCTTAAAACAAGTCACGGATACGGCCGCGATTGAAGCCATGATTGCCCAAATTGTGGAGGCAAACATGGATAAAGTTGCCGAAATCAAAGCCGGCAAAGACAAGCTCAAAGGATGGTTTGTCGGTCAAATTATGAAAGCAAGTCAAGGAAAAGTCAATCCGGCGCTGGCGAACCAGCTCTTGGAAAAGAAATTGGCCGATTCATAAGACAACTGATAACACGCGGGAACCATTTTCTGTTAAAAGAGCGTGGTTCCCGCATTTGAATGTTTTTCTTTTACGACCGTTCAATCTGCGAAATCCAAGATTTTATTTCCGCGACAGAAGGCATCTGAACTGCTTTTGCCGGCGGAATGGTTTGAAGCGTTCGGGGAATGGATTGCAAGCTTTTATACTGATAAATATCATCTAACATAAGCCAGTCATACCGATTTGTTTTAGGATTTAACGTATTCAGCCAAACGCTTCCGTCTGCTTTTATCACCAAGTTTTGCTCTGCCCCAAAACCGGCTTTTGAATATTTCTCCGGCGGTAAAGAATGCGCCTGCACAGTTTCGACCCAACGGCCGGTCAAACACGGTTTATATTTACCGAAAAGAAATTCGTTCTTTTCCAATTGAGGAACATTTTGTCGTCCGTCTGCGGAATAGATGCGCCCGTCAATTTGCGCCAATTCGCCGCCGCTTTGGCAATACACATCAATGGTCTTTAAGGTTCGGCGGATATTTTGGTCAATGGCTTCGCCCGGCAACAAAAGAACGGACAGTGTCATTTTGTGTTTGCCCATGGCGAGCTTTGCAATCGTTTTTTCATCTTTTTTCTGCAAAATTCCTTTTGTTAAAAAAGCAATTTCTTGACGGTTTTGCAATGGAATCGTGTTCTTTAAAAAGTAAACCACATCCGCTGCATCCGCCTTCATGACCGGATCATAATAAGATAACGGATCCGAATCGGCATAAAGCATTTGACCGCCGGAACCGCCTAACCGATGACCAAAAGCCTCTACCAAACGCAAAAAAATCGGATAAGGCATATGCGAAACAGAAGGTTCTGCCTCGTACGCACAATGTGCGCATCGGTTATAACATCCCGTACTTAATGAAACAGTCATGCGGGCTTTGTGGGATAAAAAACCAGCTTCAGTCAAGTGCGGAAATGAAATAAAATGATTCAAATCCAATAGAAATTTATTGGCTGAACGAAAAGCCGTCTGTTTTAAAGAATCCGGAAAAATACCTCGTTGTTCTGCATTTTGCAATAATTTTAAAACATTTTGCCCTTGACGGGAAAGCAGATTCATCGGCTTTTGCAAAGCGGTCGAATCCGTTGAAAAAGGCACACGAACTTTTTGATAACCGGTCAAAACTTTAATCGCCTTTTGAAGCCAAAACAAATCTATTTTTGTTTGTATTTGCTGATCAGACAAAGCCGAGCTTGCAAAGACAAAAGGCGGGATATCGGCCAAAACATCGGCCGGTATTTGCGCTTGACGAGCCTCAATCATGCGGCAAAGCATCGGCGTATAAAATTCAAACAAGACAAATTTTGAAAAATGCTTTTCAACAAAGGCTTTATCATTTCGTCGGTTATAATAATCCGCAGAAACATACGCATCAAGTGTACTATATTCCGAAAACATGGGGTCTCCTTTGCGGGAAAACGTATCAAAAATAAAAAATTTTGTCAAGTTTTTTAATTTTATTTTGAAAAAGACACCCGACACGAAGCCCTTTGAAGCTTGTTAAAAAAGGAGCCGAAAGGCTCCTTTTTAACTATTCAAGCAACAGGAATTTCTCACATTTAAACACACCAGCAAGGTCCGTATGTCGTAATAGTCCATCCGTTTTCTCTGTCATCGCGCATGGTCCAATCGCATAAAACGCCGTCTTTAGGACAACACTTGCCATCCAACGCGCCGACACCGTTTTCCGTTCCGCGCGGACAGCAGATTTTTCGAAATTGCTTTTCACACGGATACATTTCTTCATCGACATAATCTCCTTCTGCGCAACTATACCCGCCAGCCGATGGAATATCCGGCGTACAAAATTCATCCGGGCCGCATTCCGATGAAGAAGAGCAAGTTTTGACAGCATCTTGACAAGTTCCATTTACACATAATTTACCGTTATCACAGCTTGTTTCCGTACATTCGCATTGATTTGTTGATGTATTAAAATTTGGGTGTGTTTTCGGACAACAATGCATTGGTCCAGGTTCTCCGGAATACGATTCATCTGCTGTACAACACCGGTTATCGGCCGAAGCAAACCCGGTGCTTCCTGCCGGACAACACCTATTCGTCCCATTGTACGTATCATCAACAGTCACTTCACCCGGGGCACAGCATCCGGTCACATCCGAATACGCCGTTACGCCATCAGCACAGCAAAAGCCTTCATTTGCCCATTCAACACAGCATGGCGTTGATCCGGAACACGATGCAACATACATCCCACAAACGCTGGGGCCTGTCGAACAAGTCGTGGACGGTTCACATATACCTGCTTGGCATGTCCCTTTTTTACCATCTGAAGTCGTACATGTACCCCCATCAGCAGAAGATACAATTACATCACACCCATTTTGTTGACCTATTTCCTGACAGATCCCCGGTGTTCCGACAGATGGGCATTCACATTTATAATTCACACATGTCTTAGGGCTTGTACAATCCCCATCTTCTGTACATTCCGGTTCTTCACACGAGCCATTTTGACAAATTTCGCCATCTTCGCATTGGGCATTATCTGTACAAATACATGTCCCTAAAGAACAGGTTTGACCATTCGGACAATGATTATTATCATCTTTACATTCGCCATCCGTGCTGTCACAGCTTTGACAGCCACCACAAATCACATCTTGACATAAATCCGTCTCTGTTCCGCTACCAGATGTTCCACCGCTTGACCCACCGGAACCACTTGACTCGCCGGAACCGCCAGATGAACCACCGTGTCCCGTACCGTTACAAATCGTCCCATCCGAACCGAAACAAAATTTCATCGCTAACCCATCTGTACTGCCACAAATGTCACTGTCTCCTTGATAGACTGTGTTCCCAACAACAATCTGGTCGATGTCTGTCGGATTCATCTTTAAAATCATTTCACACACACGAT
>CALGXF010000032.1 GCA_937935995.1 uncultured Alphaproteobacteria bacterium | reverse complement strand
TGACCCAAAAATTGGATTTGGCGCACGTTTATACAATGGACGATTTGAAAAAACTACAGCAGGCAGGAGCTTCGGCGGAAGAACTGCGCCAAGCGTACCAAATGATGCAAAAAGCAATAGAAGAAGCAACAAAAGAGTTGGCCGGCTTAAAGGAAAATATTTCTTTGGCCAAGGTTAAAGATTTGTTGGAAAAGGGGGCAGATATCGAGGCAAAAGATGAGAAGGGTTGGACGCCGTTGATGTGGGCGTGTGCGAAAGGTCATGCGGATGTGGCTCAGTTGCTTGAAGAAGTGCAGGCAGTTCAAGAAGAACGTTCTGCAAAAGCCCGAGAAATTCGTCAGGTGGATTCGGATACGAAAGGTAAGCCGGTTGACCATTCTTTGCGCCGTGCTTTATATGGCGGAAAGCAAAAGGGACAAAATGCGCCGTTGAATCCGACGGTTGCTCGTCGCATGCGCGATAAAACGAGGTAACAAAACAAATTCCGCACGGGGTCATGCGGCCGTGCGAAGTAAACCGATAAAAAGGAGCCTTTTGGCTCCTTTTTTAAAGGTTAATTTGGGTTTTCCACGCTTCCAAGTCACGCAATGCCCGTGTGGTATATAATTTTTTACGATCGGCGCCTTTGATTTTACGAGTTCCTTCCGTTTCCGGTTCGGGGAAAAGTCCGAAATTAATGTTCATCGGCTGATATGTCTCCGGATTGCCGGCCGTGACATGGCGTAACATAGCCCCTAAAGCCGTTGTTGCCGGCGGTAACGGCATTTTCGGAAAAGCCGTCAATAGCCCGGCCAACAGTCCCATAGCCGTGCTTTCGATATACCCTTCGCATCCGGAAACTTGTCCGGCCAGTCGAATGGAAGGGCGTTTTTTTAAACATAACCGCTCATCCAATACTTTCGGTCCGCAGACAAATGTGTTGCGATGAATGCCACCTAAACGGGCGAAAACAGCATCTTCTAATCCGGGAATCGTTCGGAAAATCCGCGTTTGTTCCCCGTAAGTCAACTTGGTTTGAAAGCCGACCATGTTCATGAGGCTGCCTTCTTTGTTTTCTTTGCGTAGTTGGACAACGGCTTTAGGCCGCTGTGTTAAATGCGGGCTGGTTAATCCGACCGGTTTCATGGGGCCGAAAGCCAACGTGTCCATCCCGCGTTCGGCCATCACTTCAATCGGCAGACAGCCTTCAAAATAAGGTGTTTCTTTTTCCCATTCCTTAAAAGCGACTTTTTCACCTGCCCGTAAATCTTGAACAAATTGTTCATACTGCTCTTTCGTCAACGCCAGATTGAGATAATCATATTTGTCGCCTTTGTCATATCGAGATTGGTACCATGCTTTTTCCATGTTAATGGAATCCGTGTACACAATCGGCGCAATCGCATCAAAAAAGTGCAGAGATTCATCGCCGGTCAAATTTTGAATGTCATCCGCCATCGGACCGGAAGTTAACGGCCCGGTTGCCACAATTGTCGGCACATCATCTGACGGTAAACGCATGGAACGGACTTCGTAACGAATCAACGGATGGCTTTTCAGCTTTTGCGTAATCATTTTCGAAAAATCATGCCGATTGACCGCCAAAGCACCACCGGCCGGAACGGAACAAGCGTCTGCCGCAATCATAATCAAAGACCCCATGCGCCGCAGTTCTTCATGCAATAAACCAACCGCACTGGTTTGGACATCGTCTGAACGCAGAGAATTGGAACAAACCAACTCGGCACAATCGCCTGTCGTATGCGCCGGAGTCATCGTATCCGGACGCATTTCGATTAAATCAACGTTTATGCCTTTTTGTGCCAGTTGCCAAGCAGCCTCTGATCCGGCCAGCCCGGCACCGATAACACGCACTTTTTGATGAGACATCTCACTTTTCCTTTGCAATTTGATGTGAAACACAGTATAAAAAATTATGCTTAAAAGTCAACTGATATCTGTGTGTTTTATGTGGGGACTGGTTCTGCCGGCTGTGGCCGGTTCATCTGTGCTGTTGCCTTTTTCGGATGCCGTGACGCTTGAACAGATTGAACAAACCGATTTGTATGCCAAAGCGGATGACGGATATGCGGATGCGCAATTTCAATTGGCGTGTTTTTATCAAAAACAAAAGAAAAAAGACTATCCAACCATTGTGATGTGGTTAACCAAGTCCGCTAATCAAGGGTATTTGGAGGCTCAATTTGCATTGGGACGGATTTATCAGTACGGAAAACCGGGCGTTCTGCCGGATCCGGAATTGTCGGAAAAATACTATGAAATGGCGGCGGAAAAAGGCGATAAAGAAGCATTACGGGCATTGGCTTATTTGCGTCGCTCACCCAGCTATAAAATTAAAAGCGCGCCGGATATCGATGAAAAATGGGATATGCAATGGTTGGCCAAAACAGCCGGCTATGGCGATTCTATCAGCCAATATGAACTCGGCCGGTTGTTTGAAGAAGGGTCTAAAGTACCGCGCAATTATGAAAAGGCTTTGTATTGGTACGAGCGGGCAGCCAAACAGAACCGATTGGAAGCAATGTGTGCCGCGGCTTATATGTATTTGGACGGCAAAGGGGTGGAAGTGAATGTCGACAAAGCTGTCGATTGGTATGAAAAGGCTGCAATGCAGGATTATACGCCGGCTCAACGGAAGTTGTATGAGATTTATTCTTCCGATCAAGATAAAATCCCGGATTTGGTTAAAGCTTATCAATGGCTGTACTTGGCGATGACATTTATGTTTCCCGACAGCGATAATATTTTGGAAAATGCGCCGGAATTGGCTGAGTTGGAAAAACGGTTATCGCCTGAACAGAAACAACAGGCGATGGATTTTGTGGACAATTTTATAAAAGAAAGACGGCCCTATGCCCTTTCAAAGTAAAACGATGCTGGCGCCGATGGCCGGCGTGACCGATAAACCGTTCCGCCAGATGGTGCGGTTGTTTTGTAACGATTTGTTATTTACGGAAATGATTTCGGCGGATGCTTTGTGTTACGGTTCGAAAGAAACCCGGCGAATGATGGATTTAACCGGAGAAACGGGACCGATTGGTATCCAGTTGGTGGGAAGTCATCCGAACAAAATGGCGCGTGCGGCACAAATGGCCGAACAAACGGGTGCTGTTCAAATTGACATCAATATGGGATGTCCGGTGAAAAAGCTGATTGCCAACATCAGCGGTTCGGCTTTGATGAAAGACCCGTATCGGGCATATCAACTGGTTGAGGCTGTGAAAAAGGCTGTTTCAATTCCCGTAACGGTGAAAACGCGGTTGGGATGGGATGCCGCGCACGTGAACGTTGTTGATTTTGCAAAGCATTTGGAAGAAGCCGGCGCAGACGGGCTTACCATTCATGCGCGGACAAAAGAACAAGGATACAGCGGGAAGGCTGATTGGTCTTGGATTCAACAAGTAAAACAGGCTGTTTCCATCCCGGTTATTGCAAACGGAGACATAACGGATGCCCAATCGGCTGATGCTTGTTTGGCTCAAACCGGCGCAGACGGTGTGATGATTGGCCGCGCGGCAATGGGAAAGCCTTGGATTTTGGCACTTGTTAACGGTCAAACGCTTTCATTTGATTTAAAGGAGGTTGTTTTGACTCATTTTGATCGGTTGATGGCATATTACGGCCACAAAGGTTTATTCATTGCCCGTAAACACCTTGCTTGGTATGCCGGTGGGAAAACTTTTGTTGCTAATTTCAGACGGGCGGTTTATGCTGAAACGGATGAGGAACGGGTACGGGCATTAATCAAAGCCTATTTTTAAAGGGGGAAACGGATGAAAGCAATTGTGTGCGGTGCCGGGCAAGTCGGAACGGTTATTACGCAGTATTTGTCAGACGAAAAATTTGAAGTCGTTTTAATTGATACAGACGGTCGTAAATTAACGTCTTTGGAAAATGATTTGGATATTCAGACAGTTCAAGGAAATGCTGCTAATCCGGCGATGTTGGAAACTGCCGGTGCGAAAGACGCGGATATGTTGATTGCCGTCACAAACAATGATGAAGTGAATATGATTACGTGTTTGGCGGCGGATGCGCTTTTTCATGTGCCGATGAAAATGGCAAGGTTGCGATCCGGGTTTTATTTGGATCCCGATTATGAACAGTTGCAACAGGCTTTGCACATGGACGTCGTGATTGCGCCGGAGCAGGAAATCGCCAAACGCATTGTTCGAAATTTAAAGATACCGGGGGCTTTGGATTATATCACGCTGAACAATCGCAAAGTCGTGATGATTGGTTTACCGTTGCCGGAAAAGGCTCCTCTTGTCGGGCGGCGTGTTGATGAAATAAAGGAATTGTTGCCGGATTATGTACTGGGGCTGGGGCGCGTTATTCGAGACGGGCAATCGATTCCGATTACAAACAGTCTGACTTTTCAAAAAGAAGATGATGTTTATTTTGTGACAAAGACAAAAGGATTGTCTAAAGTTTTATCCGTGATGGGACATGAAACGGATGAAGCGCGCAAAGTCATTTTATTCGGCGGCGGTCGAGTCGGATTAAGAACGGCCAAGCTGTTGGAAGAGGAAGGCGTTACGCAACATATTACGTTGGTTGAAAAGGACGAGCGGCGTGCTCATTTTTTGGCTAAACAACTGCCGGATACATTGATTATTGAGGGCGATGGATTAAACGAGGATATCTTAACCGAAAGCCAAATCGGAGAAATGGATGTATCGATTGCTTTGACCGGAGAAGATGAAGACAATATTTTGCTTTCCTTATTGGCAAAACGAAAGAATGTGAAAAAGACGTTTGCTTTGATTAATAAAGCTCTTTATAATCATTTGATTTCGGATTTGGGTGTGGATGTCATTATTGATCCGAATGCGATTAGCATTTCGACGATTATTGCCCAAATTCGCAAAGGGCAAGTTCGGTCTGTTTATTCTTTGGGCGGCGGTGCCGGAGACGTCATGGAAATAGCGGCTTTGGAAACGTCAAAAGTCGTGGGTGTTCCGTTTGAAAAAATAAAAACGCCGCCCGGCGTTCGGATATGTGCTGTTGTTCGGGACGATGAATTAATGCCTTTGTCAAAGGAATTTGAAATCATGAAAGGCGATTCGGTCGTTGTTTTTGCGGATAAAGGTCATTCCAAAGAAGTCGATAAACTTTTTGCAGCCGGGTTGTTTTTCTTTTGATTTTGTGCTATATGATAAGCGTTTCTATGAAAAGGAAAGAAGATGAATAAAAACGCGCAAGAAGTTTTTTTAACCTATTTGTATCGACATCAAGAACCTGTTACCGTTTTTTTGCAATGCGGTGTCAAGTTGCAAGGCGTGATGACGGGATTGGATGCGGACGGTATTTTATTGCGTCGGGATGCGCATACGCAATTTATTTACAAACATGCCATTTCAACGATTATGCCGGTTGCCGGTATTCATGATTTTGAGGATGAAAACGCTTCATGAGTGCGTATGCGTATGTTCTTTATCCTGATTTGAAAGAAAAAAATGAACTGCGTTCGGCCGACGCACGGTTGGATGAAGCGGTCGGATTGGCTCGGGCGATTGATTTAACGATAATCGGGGCCGAAGTTGTTCCCGTGCGTGAAATCAAACCGTCAACATATATCGGTCGTGGTGTTATAGATCGCTTGGCGCCGATGTTCAAAGAAAAAGAAGTGGATGTTGTGATTATGGACTGCGCGTTGACGCCGGTTCAACAACGTAATTTGGAAAAAGCATGGCAGACAAAGGTCATTGATCGAACGGCTTTGATTTTGGAAATTTTCGGCGAGCGGGCGCGGACAAAAGAAGGGGTGCTTCAAGTCGAATTAGCGCACTTGACCTATCAGCGCAGCCGATTGGTTCGGTCTTGGACGCATTTGGAACGTCAACGCGGCGGCGCCGGTTTTTTGGGCGGCCCCGGAGAAACGCAAATTGAAATCGACCGGCGGATTATTGATGATAAAATCGTGCGCATTAAAAAAGAATTAGAACAAGTCAAAAAAACGCGCTCTTTGCAACGCCGCGCTCGGCAAAAGGTGCCGTATCCCGTTGTCGCCTTGGTGGGCTATACAAATGCGGGAAAATCGACGTTGTTTAACAAACTGACAAAGGCGGATGTTTTTGCAAAAGATTTGTTGTTCGCGACGCTGGATCCGACTTTGCGTGAAATTCGATTGCCCAGCGGTCGCCGTGTGATTTTATCCGACACGGTCGGTTTTATTTCGGATTTGCCGCATGAATTGGTGGCTGCGTTTCGGGCAACATTAGAAGAAGTTGTGGAAGCGGATATTATTTTACATGTTCGGGATTGTTCTCATCCGGATACACAGGCACAAAAACAAGATGTCGAAGCTGTTTTGAAAGATTTGGGCTTGAAAGAAGAAGTCGATGCCGGGTTAAAAGAAGTTTTAAATAAAATCGATTTGTTGGATGACACTGAACGGCAGGCTTTGTTTCAAAAGACGAAAGAAAAAGACAGAATGTGGCCGGTTTCTGCTTTGACGGGAGAAGGATTGGATTTATTGTTGGCGCATATTGATGAAACGATGAATGCGAAGCAACGTGTCTTCAGGGTACGTGTTCCCGTTGAAAAAGGGAAAATTTTGGCAAAACTTTATGAGCGTGGTTCTGTTTTAAAACGCAAAGATACGGACACTTATATTGAAATAGACGTTGTGATGCCGGAAGGGGCTTTCGGGCAACTGATGGAAACGACGCCGGATTTGGTGTTTTTACAATAAAAAAATTTTTTTCAAAAAAAGACTTGACGGGGACGCGCGTTTTATGTATATTCGCTTCATTCGTGAAAGCGAGTGTGTAGCTCAGTCGGTAGAGCATCTGACTTTTAATCAGAGGGCCCTGGGTTCGAGTCCCAGCACGCTCACCATTCAAGTCCTTGTTTTTCAAGGACTTATTTTTTTGAAAAAAGAGCTTGTTTGTCGCGATTGATTTTAAATGATTTTTTTAAATTTTCGAAAATTTTAAAAGCAAAAAAAGACCCGGAAATATGAATTTCCGAGTCTGTTTAAATTGTCCTTCCGGTTTACCGAATGTTAAATGAAGGACGTGTTTTTCTTATTTCAAATTATTTTTGAAAAATGTTTCGATTTTATCAAACGGGATTTTATCCGTTCGGTCATATAAATCGGTATGATTAGCACCGGGAATTATCACCAGTTCCTTATTGTCACCTGTCAGCTTTTTATAAGCATCCTCGCTGAAATAACGGCTGTGAGCATTCTCGCCATGCAACATCAGAACTGCGCTTTTGATTTCATCACTGTATGTTAATATCGGCATGTTGATAAAGGACAGGGCAGAAGTCATATTCCAACCGGTATTGGAGTTTTTGGAACGTTTATGATAACCGCGCGGTGTTTTGTAATAATCATAATAGTCTTTGACAAACTGCGGTTCTTCTCCCGTCAGTTTATCCGGCAAGCCGGCTTCCGCCGCATAAGTTCCGTTTTTAAAATCTTCAGTCCGTTGAGCGTTCAATTTTTGTTTTAATGCGTAGCGTTCATTTTCACTCATCGCATCAAAATAACCGTTCGCATTGACTCGGCTCATGTCATACATGGTTGATGTAACTGTTGCTTTGATTCTGGTATCCATCGCGGCGGCGTTCAGAGCAAAACCGCCAAATCCGCAAATGCCGATGACCCCGATTTTGTTGGCGTCAACGTTGTCTTGAACACTTAAAAAGTCAACGGCAGCACTGATATCTTCGGTATTGATATCAGGAGAAGCTACTAAACGTGGTTCGCCGCTGCTTTCACCGGTATAAGAAGGATCAAAGGCCAGCGTGATGAAGCCGCGTTCAGCCATTGTTTGGGCATAAAGGCCGGAAGACTGCTCTTTGACGGCGCCAAACGGCCCGCTGACGGCAATGGCCGGCAGTTTTCCTTCGGGTTTGTTTTTGGGTGTATACAAATCTCCCGCTAATGTGATGCCGTAACGGTTTTTAAAATAGACTTTTTGCACGTCCACTTTTTCGCTTTTGGCAAAAGTCTTGTCCCAATCTGTATTTGATGGTTTCATGGTTGCTCCTACTGTTATGGTTGAAAAAAACAATCCAAACAAAATCATAAACATAATTTTGCAGAATTTTAAGTTAAAATATTTTATCATACAGCCTCCTTTTGACAGTTCCTATTTCCAGTATAGGAAAAAAGATAATATATGTAAAATACTTATAAAAAATACTTTACAATGCTTAAAAGTCATTGTTTTATAATAGTAAAGGAGAACGCTATGGATACAAAAGGCAATCCCGAAATCATAACCGGTAAAGTCTTAAACGGTAATCCATCAGTTGAGGATTTGAAAAAATTTGCAGAAGGTTTGAATTTATAACACGACCGAATTATCGGAAATCTTTAAGGAAGTTAAGCAAATGCGAATGTGGTACATTATTTTAATCGTCACAATACTTGTAACAATGGCAGGGTTTTTATATCTCGGTCATCAGGTTGGCAAATTCCAAATTGTACAACAATTATCTTACCAAAGTTCAAAATTGAAAATCAATGCCGGTTATTTAATTGTATTCATTGTCTTTTGCTTTTTAGCATGGGCGCTTAATTTGGTGAATGCAATTGTGTGCTTATTCTATTTTGCGACAATCTGGCTGGCGTGCGATTTGGCTTTTGCTGTTATAGCACATCTCGGAAGATATCATTTCCCGATATATTATGCCGGCTTTTGTGCGATTATGCTCGGCGTGGCGTCGTTATCTTTAGGCTGGTATCAAGCGCATAACGTTTGGCAAACAGAATACAATGTTTATACCGACAAAGATGTATCTAAGCTGAAGATTGCTTTTTTGGCAGACACGCATATCGGAACAACTTTTAACGGCACCGAATTTGCGCAACACATAAAAAGAATCCAAGATAATTTTCCCGATGCTGTGTTTATCGTCGGAGATTTTGTTGATGACAGTACATCAAAGGCGGAGATGATAACTGCTGCGAAAGCTTTAAGTACACTTAAAACGAAGTTGGGTGTTTATTTCGTTTTGGGAAATCATGATAAAGGCTATTATGGTTCCGCTTATCGCGGATTCAGCATGGATGAATTAGTGAATGAATTGCAAAAGAACAATGTTACGGTTTTACAAGATGAAGTTGTGGCATTAAATCCGCAATTTTATCTCATCGGCCGGAAAGATGCCGGAGAGAACAAACACGGCCGTCATCGGTTGCCGATGGCTGAATTAGCCAAACAAGTTCCAAAAGATAAATTCAGTATCGTCCTTGATCATCAACCGAATGATTACGAAAGACAGCAACAAGCCGGAGTTGATTTGGTTTTATCCGGTCATACTCACGGCGGGCAGTTGTGGCCTTTAAACAAAGTGGGCGAATGGATTAAAGCCAATGATAAGACTTATGGCCTTGAAAAACGCCAAGACACATATTTTATCGTTACTTCCGGTCTGTCTGATTGGGCGATTAAATTTAAGACAGGAACGAAATCCGAGTTTGTTCTTGTGACGATTGAAAAGGATAAAACAAAAAAATAGGCACTTCGCGGTGGCTGTTTTTAGGGCTCATCGCTTTTGGAGAAACGGTTTTAAACAAGTTTAAAAATCGACGATTCAAGCACTTGACATTTACCGGAAAGACAGAAAAAATATCTATGTCCGAAAATGGCGAGATTTCTTAATATGTATTTTATATAATCTGAAATTATAAATGTATTATGAGCGGAATATGTGTCATAAAAACAATAAAATTTGGTATGAAGCATTTAAGAGAAAAGATGCGCAATATGACGGGCGTATTTTTGTCGGTGTCAAGTCAACGGGGATTTATTGCCGCCCGGTTTGCAAAGCCAGAATACCAAAAGAAGAAAATTGTACCTTTTTTACATCGGCTGCCGAAGCAGAACAAGCCGGATATCGCCCTTGTTTGCTTTGTCGGCCCGAATTGGCTCCTGGTTTAGCTCCGGTTGATGCAACGGTTAATTTGGTTTACAAAGCCGTCAGAAAAATTGAAGAAAACTGTTCGGAGGAAAAGAGCATTACTGCCATCGCCGAAAGTTTGGGATGTTCAGACCGACATTTACGCCGTTCATTCATTTCGGAACTTCATGTCAGCCCGGTTCAATATATGCAAACCTATCGCTTATTGTTGGCTAAAAATCTTTTAATGAGTTCTAAACTTTCGGTTCTTGATGTTGCCATGGCCGCCGGCTTTGGAAGCTTGAGGCGTTTTAATGCTTTGTTTAAGGAAAAATATCATCTTACACCGTCTGATTTACGAAAACGCTCTGCTTTATCTGTATCGCAAACGGATATGGTTACAATTTTTGCCGGTTACCATCCTCCCTTTGAATGGGATTGTTTATTGTCTTTTTTTGCCGAGCGTTCTATTCCCGGTATAGAAGTCGTCAAAAATAACGAATATTGGAGAACTGTCAGCATAGAAGATATAAATAAACAGAGTGTAACAGGTTGGATTAAAGTCGGGCATGTTTTTGAAAAGAATATGTTAGCGATTGGCATTTCCACTTCTTTACTTCCTGTTTTGCCACAGGTGTTGGCACGTGTCCGAATAATGTTTGATTTGTATTGCGATCCGACGGTTATTTATAATGATTTAAAAGTGATGAATAAAGTCAAACCGGGGTTATGCACGTTGGGAACACGATTGCCCGGCTGTTTTAGCGTTTTTGAGATGGCTGTCAGAACGATTTTAGGACAACAAGTGAGTATCAAAGCCGCGCAAACACTGATTGCCCGGTTTACCGAAAAATTGGGGTTACCTTTGCAAACAGACATCGAGGGGTTGACATATATTTTTCCTACGCCGGAGATGATTGTTCATATCAAAGAGCCATTGGAAAATATTTTGGGAAAATTGGGAATTACGTCTATGCGTTCCAAAGCCATTAAAAGTTTAGCGCTTGCCCTGTATGGCGGCGAAATTGATTTAACTTTTTGTTCTGATCCCGAAAAGGAAATTAATAAATTGCTGAAATTGCCCGGAATCGGACAATGGACGGCTCAATATTTGGTCATGAGAGCGATGAATTGGCCTGATGCATTTTTAGATACGGATTATGGGGTTAGAAAAGCTTTAAAAACACTGACGCCTCAAGAAATTTCCGAACTGAAAAAGCAATGCAGCCCGTGGGGAAGTTATGCTACTGTCAACTTGTGGAACTCTTTACAGAAAGGATAATAAAAATGTTTTACAGAACTGATTATAATTCACCGATTGGGATGATTACTTTGGGAGCCGATGAGAATAATATTGTCGGGTTATGGATGAAAGGACAAAAATATTTCGGTGATACGGTTAAGGGCGAAATGCATCCAAAAGATGATTTGCCCGTTTTTCAAAAAGCAAAAGATTGGTTGGATAGATATTTTCAAGGCCAAAAGCCGGCCATATCAGAACTGCCGTTGGCTCCGATTGGTGGAGAATTTCGACAAATGGTATGGAAAATTCTTTGTGAGATTCCTTACGGTCAAGTCACGACATATGGTGATATTGCCAAGAAAATAGCCAGCCAAAAAGGTTTAAACAGAATGTCGGCACAAGCTGTCGGCGGCGCTGTCGGACACAATCCGATTTCACTTATTATCCCATGTCACAGAGTTGTCGGAACAAACGGGAGTTTAACGGGGTACTCCGGCGGTTTGGATATGAAAATCAAGTTGTTGAAATTTGAAGGCGTCAATATGTCAAAACTGTATCGCCCGAAAAAAGGAACCGCACTGTAGTTTTATGGCTTGCCGGATGATTTTTCGAATTTGTTTGTAATAGGTTTCTTTATTTTCCAAAATGTTATTTGATTTTTGATGGGCAGATAATTTTACCTTGACAAGGCTGGTTTACCTTCTGTATAATAGTCCAATATTTGACTATTTATCGCATGAGGGTATCCATGAACAGGAAAGAAGTAAATAAATACGTTAATTTATATTGTCATCTGCGGGATGTTCAATATGCGGCCTATACGAAATGGGCGCGAAAGCACAATTTGACAACAAATGAATTGTTTGTTTTGGACATTATTTGGTTTGAGCCGAATGGTTGTTCGCAAGCTTATATTTGTGAGCGAATGTCAGCAACGAAGCAAACTGTCAGTGCGATTGTCCGAAAGTTTTTGAAATTAGGCTATCTTACCCTTACCGAAGATGCGAAAGACCGGCGGAATAAAGTGATTCATTTTACAGATAAGGGATATGAATATACAAAAAAGATTATTCCGCCGGCCGCTAAAGCAGAAAATGATGCGATGGCAGAGCTAGATAAACGGGAAAATATTGCCCAGTTGGTGCACTTAACAAGCTTGTTTTCTGACTTGATGAAACAGAAATTTGATGAAATTGGAAATAATGATTAACTTTTATAGGAGGTAACAAATGGAACTTTATGAAGCTATTGAAAAACGCAGAACTATTCGTGATTTTGAAGACAGGCCTATTGACATGGCTATTGTTAAAAAAATTCTTTCGGCAGGTTTGAAAGCCCCGACAAATAATCATTTAAGAGAATGGGAGTTTGTTATTGTTAATGATAAAAAAGAACGTTCTAAAGTTTTAAATTTAGAAGATATGACAAACCCCGAGGATTGCGAAAAAATGTTAGATGGGTTTGGCATGACTGATGCAGACCAACGCGGCATGTACCATATTGCCATGCCTAAACAATTTTCGATGCTTTATCATGCCGGTTGCTTAATTTTCCCGTTTTTCAAATTAAGAAAACCGCTTTTGGAACCGACATGTTTAAGCGATTTAAATGAATTTGCCTCCATTTGGTTGTGTATTGAAAACATACTTCTTGCGGCGGCGGCAGAGGGAATTTATGGCGTGACGCGAATTCCGATGACGGAAGAATTAGAACATATTCAAAAAACAATTAACCATCCGGATGCGTATGCAATGCCTTGTTACATTGCATTGGGATACCCGAGTAAAGAAGCCAAACTACCTGTTCAAAAGGTCATCCGAGTAGAAGACAGAATACACATGAATAAGTGGTAATCATTTCGGTTGGCATAAGATAAAACGAAAAGGGCAATATATTCGAAAGATATATTGTCTTTTTCATTTTTTTGTGGGCATTCTAGTTTGGGTTGTTAATTGAGGGGGGAGATGCTCATGTCTATTCGTTACTTTTTGACCGTTACTTTTATGGTCGTTTCTTCATCTGCTTTTTCGGCAGATTATGTCGTTACGGACGGTGGTGATCTTTCTGCTGCAGTAACAGCGGCAAATAACGCGTCCGGAAGTGACGTTTATGAAATTGAAATTTTAGGAAATTCAACCGGGGGTGGTTCTTTGCAACGAAGTGTTTCTCTTTTGGGGCAATCGAATGCAACGGTTAGCGGTGCTTTGTCTTTTTCGGGAGCAGACTATTCCTCGATTTTGAATAATATTTCATTCACAGTCGGTTCAGAAACAGCAGTTACGAACGGCATTCCGAGAGAAGAACCGGGACAAAATTTAATTTTGGATGGGGTTCAAATTAATTCAGTAGACATTTACGGTACTGGCGGAGCAATTATGAATACGGGAACGCTGACAATTCAAAATGGCAGTTCTTTTGCAAATAACCATGCATCGAACGGAGGTGTTCTTTATAACGGATCGGGATCAAAGGCTTTGAATATCAGTCAATCGACTTTTACAAGTAACAGATCAACCGACTCTGGTGGCGCTATTTACAACGGTAACGGTCCGATGACGATTAAGAACAGCCTTTTTGACAGCAATGTTGCAACAGCCGGTTATGGCGGAGCTATCTACACATTGGATAAAACGAATATTGAAAAAACGACTTTTAACAAAAGTAAAGCATTTGAAGGCGGTGCCATTCATGTCTCCAGCAATACGGCAGAATTGACCATCAGCGATAGTACGTTTACCGGGAATTATACGGTGTTGAATGCTCAAGGTGCTTCAAATTACGGCGGTGCTATTAATACAATCGGGAAAATCAACATTACAGGAACTTCTTTTGAAAATAATTATGCAACGGCAGCCGGAGCTATTAAATTAAATACATCTTTTGATGAAAATATAATAAAGAACAGTGCTTTTACGGGGAATTACGCTGTTTATGATAATGGGGGCGCAATTGTTCAAAATAACGGTTCTTTACAAATTGATGGAACAAATTTTATTGGCAATTACGTTCAAAACGGTAACGGTGGCGCGATTTATACAACCGATAATCTTATGATAACAGGCGATTCAAAATTTTCCGGAAATTCGGCATACAGAGGAGGCGGAGCCATTTCTGCTTCAGGCAGTGCGGAATTAATCGTAACGGATGCTGCCTTTTCCGATAATAAAACAAGTACGGGGAATGGCGGAGCAATTCAAATTTATTCCGGAACAAATTTAAGTTTAAATAACGTTGATTTTTCTGAAAATCGTGCGGATAGCGGTCAAGGCGGAGCTCTTTATACCGCCGGTACGGTGACATTAAGGGCTGTTGATTTTAGTGGAAATACAGCTCAATACGGTGGCGCGATTATGAATAACGGCGATATGACAATCGGGGGAGGAGCTTCGTTTGTTAATAACCAAGCTGAAGCAGGTGGGGCGATATTTACGCTGGGGACGTTGAATTTAAATACACAGGATGGAGACATTCTTTTCAGCGGCAATACTTTTACGGATACGCAAGAAGGCGGGGCTGATATTTATTTGAATGCCAGCGGTACGGTTCATGTGAATATCGAAGGAGATCAAAATACATTATCAATGAATGGCGGTTTTGCCGGAACGGGGTTTATTGACAAAACAGGTGCCAATACATTGGTGTTCAAAGAAAATACAGATAATACTTTCTTTTTGGGAACTTATACACAGACAAACGGGTTAACACAAGTTTTTGCCGATAATTTCTTTGCGGGACAAAACAATATTACGAACGGATCCGTTCTTCATTTTGCCAAAGAAGCTTTCGTTGATCATTTAAATGTTCAAACAGGCGGTCACATAGATTTACGTCAAACAGACCAATTTAAACCCAATACATTAACAGTGAATGATTTTATTTCGGACGGAACGGCTGTTGTTATGATGCAAACAGACGGGACGGATTCGGATTTGTTAAAGATAGCAGGGACGGCAACGGGAATAGTTACATTGGATATGAATGCCGTCGGGAATAAACCGACTCGCACTCAAATAGAAGTCGTTCATGTAGCAGATGCGTCTTCTGATGCTGTTTTCAAATTGACCGACGATACATTAGATATCGGAGCGTATGAATATGAATTGTCTCAAGAAACTGATACGAATTGGTATTTAAAAACGGACGGAGACCTGACAAAGAGTGCTAAAACGGTTCAAAATTTGCCGGCGATGCATTTGTCTATTGTTAATGCCGGATTAAATGAATTGCGCAAACGTATGGGAGATTTGCGCAGCTCAAACCCGAATGCTCCGGCGGGAACGTGGATGCGGGGATATGCAAAGCATTTGCGAGTTCATGAAAAAATCGGCGCCAAAATGGATTTGGTGGGGGTTGAAGGCGGTGTTGATGTGATGATGCATGCCTTGGCTGGTCGAATTTATCTCGGCATGATGGGGGGATATCTGTATGCGGACAATATTCATGTTCTTCAATCGGAGAATCCGGATGCGAAAGGGAATACAAAAGCGCCGACAGCCGGTATTTATGCAACGTGGATAGGCGATAAATCCAATTGGTTTGTTGACTTAACGGCGCGTCATTTTTGGATTCAAACAGATTTAAATCGTATTATCCGAAATGATGAAATAAACGGATATGATGTTAAACGCCGTTTTTGGGCTGTCACAGCCGAAACAGGTCGCTTGTTTGATTTTAAAGCTCCTTCATTTATGGATATCGGATCAACACATGCATCCATGATTGCTGTAGAGCCTAAAGCAGAAGTTCGTTATATCCATGGGAATTCTAAAAATTTTATAATGGCACTGGGTGAAAATGCATTTGTCGATACAACACATTCTTTGACGACTCATTTAAATGTCCAAACATCTTTTTTGCCTAACGGATTGCAATCAGTCTGGAAACCGTTTATTGAATTGGGCGCTTATTACGAATGGATGGGAAAAACAAAAATTAAATATGCTGATACAAATTTAACGTCATCCGATTTGGGCGGTTTCGGAGTTGAAACATCTGTCGGTTTGAATGCGAATTTATGGGAAAATGCGTATCTTTACGGTGCTTTTACTTGGGAAACCGGTAAAGCATATACGTCCTATTTGTTGAATGCCGGTGTGCGTGTGAGTTTTTAGGGGGCGTCATCGGGTTTATGCAAAAACAGTTGGCGAAGAAAAAATGATTTGCTAAAATATATCCTTATTCGGGGCGTATCAAGAATTTCTTGATGGGTGTCGGATGAAAAATAAAAGATTTCAACAGGGAAAAATATGCGGCCTATAGAGGATATCTTTGCAAATCGAAAGGTGGATGTTTCAAAGGCATTAAACTTTGGTTTTGTCGAAAAAGGCGGGCTTTTTTATTATACGGTTGCTTTGCCAAAGACCCAGATGGAAGCGCGGGTTGTTTTGAAGAAGGACGGTTTGTTTCGGGCAGATGTATATGATGTTCCGAACCAACAGGTTTATTTATTAGCAAATGTGCCGGCCGCGCGCGGTTCATTTGTTCAACAGATACAAACGGCTTTTGAAGCGGTGCTGATGCAAATTGCTGACCACTGTTTTGTCGGTGATGTTTTCCAAAGTCATCAGGCGCATGACATCCGCGATTATATCCAAAAGACATACGGAGATGATTTAGAGTTTTTGTGGGAAAATTTTCCGTCTACAGCCATTGTGCGCCGTCAGGATACGCGAAAATGGTATGCTGCTTTTTTACGTATTTCCAAACGAAAGCTGGGAATTAACAGCGATGACATCGTTGATATTTTGAATGTTCGGATGGACCCATGCGATGTCGACCGGCTTTCGGATAACCAGACTTTTTTTCGGGGATATCACATGAACAAAAAAAACTGGGTTACGGTTTGCCTGAATGACAGTTGTCCGACGGCGAAATTATGTGATTTTATCAATCAAAGCTATGCGTTGGCGGGCAAACGGTAAAGATTGCTTATTTTCTTTTTTGAAAAACGGTCGAAAAATCTTTTTTATTTTGTTGAACGAATTCCGTGAAAGTCACCAACCGTTTAAACGCTTTTTCCGAAATAACATGTTCGATTTGGCAAGCATTTTTTTGTGCTTCATCCGAATCCAAACATAAAACGTTTTCGAAAAAGGATGTTAAACAGGTGTGTTTTTTGAAAATTTTTTGAGCCGATTTAATTCCCTGCGGCGTCATGGAAATAATGCCGTAAGGCGTATAGTTGATGAACCCTTTGGCGGCCAGTTTTTTCAACATTTCCGTTACAAAAGGCCGGCTGATATTTAAGCTTTTGGCAATGTCAATAGCTTTGACACCTTGTTGAACGGAAAAATGATAATAGATTGATTCTAAACAATCTTCCAAACTGGGCGTAATAACGGATCGCGGCATAAAAAATCTCCTTTTAAAAAGGATATCTTGAATACCGCATCCATGTCAATGTTTAAAATAAAAAGCCGAAAGTTTTTTGCTTTAATCCGGATATGCGCATTAATGGGGGCGTTTGGGAGGACATACCCAGTAACGCTTCAATTTTTTCCCGAGTCCATAAACTGCCGGTAATTTCCGGATCCGGCGGCAGAATGTAAATTTCATTGTCGGAAACTTTATGGGCGATGAGAAGGGGCTTTTCCCATGAGTTGTTAAAGACATGCGCTTCATGTGCGATTTTGAATTCTTCCTGCAACAACCGCATAGAACGTTCATAGCGAGAAATAACTTTATCATGCGGTACATTATGGCCGCCTTTTTCGACACGTTTTTCGATTCGACGAAGATTAATTTGCGGATCTTGTGTACACACGAAGAAAAGGCGGACATGATAACCTTGATCTTTGGCGGTTTGCATTAATTGAGCTTTGCTTTCATGTGACCCGACAGTTTCAAACGCAAAAGAGGCATGTGCCTTTAAGGCATTTTGGCATAAAGTCTGCGCATATTGCTGCGCTGCGACGTCAGACAAAGATAGCCTTTTCTTGATATCATCCGCATTCACGTATAAAGAAGGAAATTCCGGTTCCCGAGAAAAGCGTTCCGTCATCGTTGATTTGCCGGAACCGTTGGGGCCGACAAAAATCCAAAATTCAGGTTTATTTTGTTCGTTCATCTGACTTAATATATATTTTTCGACCATCGGGAGTTAATTGATAAAGACCGTTTTTATCGGCATGAAATGTGGCGATGCCCCGAATATGATCCTTTCGAATGGCTTCGGTAACGGCTTCTTCGGCAAGCTTTTCCCATTTGGAAATCGGGTGTTTTTTGTGTTCCATTGTGTTCTCCATGAATAAAAATGACAAAATTTTTAATTTTTGTCAAAAAGAATCTTGACGAACGATTAAAGGAAGTGTAACCTGGAAGTACCTAACGGGGGGTAGTTTATGAAAGGAATAAAAAATGTCAAAATGTCATAATCCGAATTGTACGTGTGAAAACTGTCAATGTGAGGAAAATAACTGCTGTTGCGAGGGCGAATGCCATTGTGGCGAGAAAGGCTCCTGCACAGAAGAATGTCACTGCTCGAAAGACGATGCGTGTCATGAAACATGTTCTTGTCATCAAAAATCATAAGGAAGAATGAAATGAAAAAGAAGAAAAAAAAGACATTTATGGATGAGTTGCCGCGTTTGAACCGAATCGCCGGTCAAATTGACGGTGTTCGCAAAATGGTTGAAGCGGACAGATATTGTTCGGATATTTTAATTCAGTTGCGTGCGATACGGGCAGCGGTCAAAGTCGTTGAAGTCCAAATTTTGCAAAAACAAATGCAGGCTTGTGTCGAAGATTTTTACGAAAATCCGGCTGAACGCGAACAAAAAATGGAAGAATTGAAAAGATTATACGATCGATTCGATTCTTAACTCAAGCGGCTTTGCGCCGCTTGCGTTTTTTTGAAAACTTTTCTTAAAATGTTGACAAAAAGGCGTATTTGTGATATCTTATGTGTTAAAGGAAGGAGAAAAAATGTCCTTAAACAAAGAGTCACAGACATTGTCAACAAAAATAGAGCCATACATTCGGGAAATGGCGGCTTATTTAAAGTTAGATGCCGAACAGGAAAAACGCTTGCGTCGGCGGTTAACGGTTCCGAAAACAGCTCATTTCTTTTTGCACTTTGCGCGTAAGGCGACTTTGTCCGGAGCAGAACAAGAAGCTGCTTTTTCACGTATTTTGGCGCCTTTTGGTCATCGAAAAACCTTTGTGAATATGTGTTTGGCGCATCCGCAACTGTTTTATCAGGCTCCTGCCTCTGTGCAAAAACATATTGAATCCGTGTCGGATGCTTTGAGCGGTTTGGGCTTGAAGCGGGAAGCGTTTGTTAAAGCTGCCACTAAAGCGCCGGCTCTCTTATACTTGTCGGCTGAAACCATTCAAAAAAATATCACAAGTGTTGTTCAAGCGTTTGAACCAAAAGGATTATCTTCTAAAGCGTATATTAATGCCGCTTGCCTTTATCCGTCGCTTTTTTACCAATCTCCCGAAACGATTGTGCCGCGAACTCAACAAATGCTTCGTCTGTTTGACCGGAACGGTTTATCGTCGGAGACTTTTTTCAAAGCGGCCTGTCGGGCGCCGGCTTTGTTTTGTTTGCACGCGCAAACGGTCGAGCAAAATGTTGATACCGTTTTTCATCTGTTTAAACATGCCGGTCTGACACGTAAAGCCTATATGAAAGCGGCTTGTCAATGTCCGTCATTGTTTTATCAGTCTTCCGAAACATTTCGGCACCGTGCGCATCAGGTGATTTCTTTGTTTCAGCGGTTTAAAATAACTCAAGATGAGCGGGAAACAATTGATTTTTTGTTGAAATTTCCACTGTGTTTGGCTTTCAGCACCGAAAATTTAAGCTTGAGATGGCTTTACGCCTGTTCCGAAAAAGAGCAAGGAAAAGTTCCGGGACTGTCTTTGTTGCGGCGTAAAAAACACCAAATTGAAAAAGCGCTCGGTTTAAATCAAAAGGCGTATATGTGTCCGTTTGATAGGCAGTTTCAATCTTGGGTCGGGCAAGCACGATAAAAAAACGCCTCTGTTCGGAGGCGTTTTTACTTAATATCCCAAAATAAAACGAGCAAATTCAAATAATCCGTAAATGATTAAATAACTGCCCATTAACAGGGTGATGGTTAAAATGCCGATTGCCGGATGGAAGAAAATCAAAAAGGCAAACAAAACACTTAATAAACCCAAAATGAAAACCCATTTCCATGCGTCAATTTGAATGTCTTTCATTTCAAAAGATGAGGCGATTTGCGTAACGCCGATAAACAAACACCAAAGCGCAAAAATAATCGGAATCGTTTGGGCGGTCAGGCCTAAATTACAGACAAAAATCAAACCGATGAGGATGTCTAAAACCCCCATCATCATCAACATGTAAGAGCGGTTATAGTAAAACACAAAGAAATAACCGATTCCCGTTACGATGAAGAATATACCTAAAATCAACGAGGTCGTCATCAGCGCAGCGACCGGATTGAATAAAATATAAGCGCCGCAAAACATCAATAATAAACTGATTACCAGTTGTCCTATGTTTTTCGGAGCCGTTGTCAGGATTTCTTTTTTCATTTTTTCCCCTTTCATCAAAGTACCTTTCTTCATTTAGGTCTTTTTTTTCGTGTTTGCAAGATGTTATTAAAGATAACTCTAACTTGACCTTTTGTCAGAAAAAGTGTATGCTTTCAGACGAAAGGATAAAAAATGTCATACACGATTGGTCAAGTTGCCGAAAAAATGGGATTAACGACGCACACGCTTCGTTTTTATGATAAAGAAGGATTGCTGCCGTTTGTACAGAAAAATGCATCCGGCATTCGCGTATTTTCGGAGTCGGATATAGAATGGTTGGTGATTTTGGAATGTTTAAAAGGAACCGGCTTGCAATTAAAAGAAATTAAACAATATATCGATTGGTACAAAGCCGGCGATTCGACATTGCAAAATCGGCTGGATTTGTTCAAACGGCAAAAGAAACGGTTGGAAGAACAACAAGCGCAAATCCAAAAACACATGGAAAAAATCAATTACAAAATTGCGTTTTATGAAGAAGCTTTAGCACACGGCAGTGTGGATATTTTAAAACGCAATGCGTGTTTGGCGGCGGAAAAGAAACGTGTGTTCGGCATGTAATTTGATGAGACAAGCGGATTGGCATCGTTTTGTTTAAGGAATTGATTGGATTGGATTATTGTCCGGTTCGGGAATAAAGAAAAGCCGCCCGTAAGAGCGGCTTTTTTATATTAAGTAGATTATGAACCACTACCTGTAGTTACTGGTTTTTCTGTTAAACCAGCGCCGGCACCGACAAAAGTAAACGTCTTGCCTTCCGCTGAAATTGTGATACTATCTGTCGTACGATTTCCCAATGCGTCACCGATTTTTGTTGTAGCAGGTTCTAATGTAACTTGAATATTATTACCATCTAATGCTACTGTCGCATCAGTTGTTAATGCAGCAGGTTTTGTTTCTCCTAAAATAGTCGCACATGCACCTGTTCTAATCGTTGATCCATCACCGCTTGTTTGAGCAACGACCACACAACGAGAAACATAATCCAAAATCGTATTGGCTCTATGACGGTTCATCGCCATTGTGTATCCGGCGAGGCCTCCGATAGACAACACACCGATAATCGCCAAAACCCCCAACATTTCAATCATTGAACGTCCGTTTTGTAATTCTTTCATTTTATTTTTCCTTTTTAAAGTTAATGAACATTTGCCTGCCGGTTAAT